>CANQEU010000019.1 GCA_947595635.1 uncultured Clostridia bacterium | reverse complement strand
ATGAGCCACCCGCGCGCCATAGATCAAGATTTTGATCTATGGCGCGCGGGTGGCTCATTCCGTTTTCAACGCCTGTTTTTGTTATTTCGTTAAATTCAACTCTGTTTTGCTCGCTTGTATTAAGGCCGAGCAGATACGCAAGATGCCATGATATAGCCTCTCCCTCGCGGTCGGGGTCGGTCGCGAGAAAGACCTCGTCGCTTTTTTCCGCTGCCGCCTTAAGCTCGTCAACAAGCTTTTCCTTTCCTTTGATTATAGCGTATTTTGGCGCAAAATGCTTTTTTATATCAACGCTCAGTCTCGACTCAGGCAGGTCTCTGACGTGACCCTTTGAGGCAATAACGTTATATCCGTTTCCGAGATATTTCTTTATTGTCTTTGCCTTTGACGGCGACTCAACTATTACTAATTTTGACATTTATTAATCCTCCTGTTATTTGCGGATATATCTTCCGCCGGAAAAATTCTCCGCAGCGTCAAAAATTTCAAGCTCTGTCAAAGCCGACATAACTTGCTGTGCGGAAAAACCGAGCTGCTCCGCGATTTCATCAACAGTCTTTGCGGCTTGCGTAAGCTGTGAATAGACAAGACGGGCATCGTCAGAGACCCCGTCCGGACATTTTTTCTCGTTAAGTGGTGACGGCTTTTCATTCTCGGCTGCGCTGCTGTTATCAATATATTTATCTATTACTGTTTTATCGGTATTATTCCGATAATTTGCAAAATTTTTATTTTGGCTTACATTTTTTTCGCCGACGACAGGAATATCTTTTATTTCCTCGTCCGGCGCAAAGGCGGATTCATACTCGATTGAAAGTGAATACATATCCGCGTATTCCGCGATTATGTCCTTATATGATGTAACGGTTATTGCGCCCTGCTTGAGCAAGGCATTCGAGCCCTGCGCTCTTTTGTTAATAAGGCTTCCCGGCACGGAGAACACGTCCCTGTTTTGCTCAAGAGCAAGACGGGCGGTTATAAGCGAACCGCTTTTTACTCCTGCCTCTATTACGAGTACGCCGTTTGACAGTCCGGAGATTATCCTGTTTCGTTCCGGGAAACGATAGCTTGCCGCTGGAGTTCCCGGGGGATACTCTGAAATTACTGCGCCCTTTTTTGTTATAAGCCGGCGCATCTGGGCGTTTACGGAGAGATAGTTGTAATTTATTCCGCAGCCAAGCACGCAGACGGTTATGCCGTCCTGCTGCAAAACTCCTCTGTGAGAGGCGCAGTCAACGCCGAGCGCTCCGCCGCTGACTACTATTGCGCCGCAGTGTGAAAGATCTCTGCCGAATGTGTATGAATTGCGTATCCCCTCTGAGGTCGCCGTTCTTGTGCCGACTATGCCGATCGTCAGCGTATTGTCAACATCCGGCATTTTGCCGCTGATATATAAAACAGCAGGCGGATTGCTTATTTCATAAAGCCGACGCGGATAAGCCTTATCCTCTATTGTAAGTACGGTGTAAGAGTGGGCGGCGCAGTCGTCTAAAATCTTAGAAGCCTCGGACAACGGGTACTCACCGAGCATTTTAAGCTGCTTTGGAGAAAACAGCCCTGATGATAAGCGATGAGCATAAGTTGAATTATAAACGCCGGCGGCTGTGCCGAAGTATGATATAATTTCTTTTATTTTGTGCGAATTATAGCCTATGCACTGCTGAAGCCAAACAGAATATAAAGCGCTGCTCAATATCTATTCCCCCTTACCATTTCCCACATTATCAGCGACGACGCTACGGCGGCGTTGAGAGATTCGGCTCTGCCGTTCATATTTATAGTCAATTTGCCGCCGCAAAGAGAAACAGCTCTTTCCGAAAGCCCGTTTCCCTCGTTGCCTATCAAAACACAGCACGGATGTGAAAAATCAACCGAAAGGACATCTTGTCCGTTTCTAACGACTGCGGCATATGTTTTGATTTTGGTCTTGTTAATATCGGAGATGTAAGAATAAAAATCATCAGGAATCAATATCCTCTGTCGAAAAACTGCTCCCATACTTCCCCTTAAAACCTTGGGGCTGAAAATATCGCAGCAGTCTTTTGACATTATGAGCAAATCAATGCCGAACGCCTCTGCGCTTCTGAGCACGGTTCCCAAATTCTGCGGATCCTGAATGCGCTCAAGGGCTATAGCCTTTGAAAATTTCATATCACCTTGAGAATTTGACGGACACTCGCATAAAAGCATAACGCCCTGTGGAGTGCTGGTGTCTGAAACACGCTTAAAAAGCGGCTGCGGAAGAATATATATATCTTCACAGACACTCTTTACAGACAATAATAAATCACTGTCGCGATTAGCGGCGTTTTCGGTGAAGAACGCGGCTCTTACCTTAATTCCGCTTTTAAGCGCGTCGCCGCAAAGGCGCGCTCCCTCGCACAAAAAGCTGTTTTCCTTTTTGCGGAAGGACGCGCTTACAGCAAGGCGAGAGATATATTTTATTGTGTCGTTATCCCTGCTTGTAATCTCTCTCATCAACTCACCAAACTATCCAAATTATGCGAAAAGAGCGTTTGGGGTTGAGCCCAAACGCAGCTTTAGCTTTTTTATTGAGCGTTCTTTGCCTGCTCAACAAGCTTCGTAAATGCTGCCGGGTCAGCTATTGCAATCTCGGAAAGCATTTTTCTGTTGAGAGTAACGCCGGACTTTTTAAGGCCGTTCATAAATGACGAGTAGTTAATATCGTTCATACGGCAAGCGGCTGAAATACGAGTGATCCAGAGCCTTCTGAAATCTCTTTTTCTCTGCTTGCGGCCGATATAGGCATAGTTGCCGCTCTTCATTACTGCCTGCTTAGCCATCTTGAAGTGCTTGCTTTTAGCACCCCAATAGCCCTTGGCAAGCTTTAAAACCTTTTTTCTTCTTTTGCGAGTCATCATCGCACCTTTTACACGAGCCATTTATATTTACCTCCGTTAAATACTTATTGTCAGTTATTATTTGTAAGGAATAAGCCTTTTGATCTGTGCCGTATTTGTCTTGTCGGCAACTGTTGTCTTTCTTAATCCTCTTTTGCGCTTTGTAGTTTTCTTGTTGAGTATGTGTGACTTATTTGCGTGATAACGGATAACCTTACCGTTTTTTGAAAGCTTAAAGCGCTTTTTTGCACCACTGTGTGTTTTAATCTTTGGCATTTCTATTTCCTCCTTGAAAAATTTACTTGATAGGCTTTGGAGCAAGGAACATTATCATACTGCGTCCTTCGAGCTTAGCCGGCTTTTCAACATTCGCTACCTCATCGCAGTCGGAAGCAAATCTCTTCATAATTTCAGTGCCGATTTCGGGATGACCCATTTCACGGCCTCTGAAACGAATTGAAACCTTGACCTTGTTGCCGGCAGCGATAAACTTTTTTGCGTGTGAAAGCTTTGTGTTGAAATCGTGAGTGTCGATATTAAGCGACAAGCGTATCTCTTTAATATCAATCACCTTTTGATTTTTTCTTGCTTCCTTCTCGCGCTTTGCCTGCTCAAAGCGATACTTGCCGTAGTCCATAATCTTGCATACGGGCGGTTTAGCCTGCGGCGCGATCTTGACTAAATCAAGGTTTTGCTCAGAGGCAAGGCTTAACGCATTGCTAAGCGGCATAATGCCAAGCTGTTCGCCGTTGGAACTGATGACTCTCAATTCCTTGTCTCGAATTTCCTCATTAATCTGAAGTTCCTGTTTGCTAATTGTAAAGCACCTCCAAAATGCAGTTTAACAGCATAAAACAAAAGCGGACAGAATAACTCCGTCCGCAGCAATACACAAAACATTAAAGCAATGAATTAATGAATTTAAGTATTGACCCATAACAGACGGAACCGTACAGGTGAAAGCATTTCTGCCTTACTTTATTGTTCTAAACGATTATATCAAATGTTTATTTGTATGTCAAGAAAAATTTTTTTGACATATCAAACAGGGTGTATCTGCCTTTCCCGGTCAAGGTTTTCTCTGTCTACGCCTGCTTGCTCGTCACGTCTTTTTTTGAAGAAATCTACCGCGACCTTCTGGAACATTGCGTATGAGAGAACGTCCTCCTCCTGCTGCGACCACTGCGCGCATTCCTGCCTGAGTGAATCAAGCTCAGGGGCAATAAGGTCTGCCGGACGGCAGCTTACAGGCTTTTCGTTTCCGATTATGCTCTTTCTGAAGGCGTCGTCAATGGCAACGGGAGTTGTGCCGTATTTGCCTGCGACAAGATCCTTAAACTCATTTGTGCACATTTTATAGCGCTCGCCCGTAATTACGTTAAACACGGCCTGTGTTCCGACGATTTGAGATGTCGGAGTAACAAGCGGCGGATAGCCTGCGTCCTTTCTAACTCTCGGAACCTCCTCAAGAACCTGTGTAAACTGATCCTCCTTGCCTGCCTGCTTAAGCTGTGAAAGGAGGTTAGAAAGCATACCGCCCGGCACCTGATACATAAGAGCGTTTGTGTCGGTGGCAAGCATTTTAGGGTCTAACAGACCCGATTTAATATACTTTTCCCTGAGAGTCATAAAGTATGCTCTTATCTCGTTTAAAAGCTTAAGGTCAAGCCCTGTATCGTAATCCGTGCCCTGAAGCGCCGCAACCATAGATTCCGTAGGAGCGTGCGAGGTTCCCAGAGCAAGCGGAGAAATTGCTGTGTCTATTATATCCGCGCCTGCCTCTATTCCCTTGAGCAGACACATTGACGCAAGCCCTGAGGTGTAGTGCGTGTGGAGGGCTATCGGAAGGTCTACCGCCTTTTTAATTGATTGCACTAACTCAACGGTTTTTGTCGGGGTCAAAAGAGCTGCCATATCCTTTATACATATTGAATCCGCGCCGGCGTCGGCTATTCTCTTTGCATACTCGACGTAATAATCGTTTGTAAAGACCGGTCCCGTTGTATATGATATGGCAACCTGCGCGTGAGCGCCCTCTTTTTTGGCAGCCTTTATAGCTGTGTTAAGATTTTTTATATCGTTGAGCGCGTCAAAAATTCTGATTATGTCTATTCCGTTCGCAACCGAACGCTGAACAAAATACTCAAGAACATCGTCAGCATAATGACGGTATCCGAGCATATTCTGTCCTCTGAAAAGCATCTGAAGCTTCGTGTTGGGGCAATTTTTTCTGATTGTGCTCCGCCCCAGCATTCAAGAGAATGATAACCGACCTTGTCAAGCGTTTGAAGTATCGGCAGCATTTCTTCCGTTGACATTCTTGTCGCTATGAGCGATTGGTGAGCGTCTCTGAGTGCGGTTTCGGTTACAAGAATTTTCTTCTTTGCCAATTTAAGTCAATCCTTTCAAATCAGGTTTCGTAAAATTACTGAATTGTGGCAATAACCGCGCCTGTAGCCACGCTCTCACCCTTTGAAGCGCAAACAGAGGTGATCTTGCCCGATTTTGGAGCCATAATTTCATTTTCCATTTTCATAGCCTCCAATACCGCGATAACGTCTCCCTCACTGACAGACTGACCCTCGGTCACGTTTACCGACACGATTGTGCCGGGCATCGGAGCCTTGATTTGCTCGCCTGAGCCGGGAGCAGAAGCGGCGGCAGGAGCAATCTGAGGCGCTGACGGCGCAGAAACGGGTGCTGATTGAGGCTGTGCCGGAGCGGAGGAAGAAGAAAGCTCCTCTACCTGAACGTCATACGCTGTGCCGTTTACTGTAATTCTTAAATTTTTCATAGCTTTATCATTCCTTTATTTATTTTTACAAATATTTAATTTAATCAGTGTGTAGAGTGCTTTTTAGGCAGTGACGACACCCTTTTGCCGGAAAGCATATCAAGACAAGCAAAAAGCTTTGCTCTTGTGTCCTTCGGCTCGATTATATCCTGAACAAAGCCGTTGGCGGCCGCCTCAAAAGCATTGCACATCTCGGATTTAAACTGCTCTACAACAGCCTCCTGCTGCTCATAAGGAACAGCCATTTTATCAGCCCAAAGAATATTCGCGCCTGTCAGCGGCGGAAGCGGCGCAATTGACGAATTGCTCCAGGCAAAGGTAATATCGGAATCCGCCGCGGTTCCTGCAAGAGCAATATAAAGCGGGCCGTATGCTTCGCCTGTAACAACGGCAATTTTAACCGTAGTCGCCTGCGCGTATGCCGCTGCAAGCATTGCCGCAGGCTTGAGGCTTTTAAAGCCCTTGCTGTCTGCAAAGGTGACAACGGGTATTGCAAACGCGTCGCAAAGCTTTACAAACTCGGCGGCCTTTTGCGCGCTTTCACAGTCGAGAGTATCGCCGTTTGTTGAAACAAAGGCGACGGCGCTGCCGTATAGTCTTGCAAATCCCGTTTTGACATTCCTGCCGTACTCAGGCTTGAGCTCGAATACGCTGCCGCCGTCAAAAGAGAGACTGACGGGGTCGTTTGAAGCGGCGTCCGGCTCGGCGCTGTCCGAAACGGGAGGCATTGAAAGATTGTTTGACGGCAGGTAGGTCATAAGCAAACGCGCCTTATTTATCGCGTCTTCATCGCTCTCGGCAGAAACGGAAACCAAGCCTGAGCTTACGGCGTCCTCTATTGAACCGCCCTTGCCGTTTGTAGAAATGCCGAGCCTTGCGTTCTTGCTCATAATTATTATGTCGGCGTTTGCGGCGTTGAGCGCTCCCGCGCCGAAGCAAGGGCCGAGAACGAGCGATATTTGAGGAACTACGCCCGAAAGATTGCTAATGCTGTTGAGCATATTGCCGTATCCGGCGAGCATATCGGCACCCTGATTAAGCCTTGCTCCGCTTGAATCGTAAAGTCCGATTACCGGCGCGCCTGTCTTTACGGCAAGGTCATACACCTTTTTAATTTTGGCCGACTGAGCGCTTGACATTGCGCCGCCGGCAAAATCGCCGTTTTGTGCAAAGGCATATGCCGGAGAACCGTTTACTGTTCCGTATCCTGCGACAGCCTCGGCGAAGGTATCGCTGCTTTTTGCAAAGGCGTCAATCTCAGTGAATATACCGTCGTCAAAAAGCGTTGAAAGCCTTTTATATGCCGTACTGCCGTGTATTTCTGACACAGCCTGCGCAATTGTATCTTTGTTGTTGGGTGTACTCATCCAAATTCCTCCGTTTCGTACATCAAAATTAGAAAAATATACATATTAATTATAAATTAAAGCCGCTAAAACTACAAGACTTATTGCGACGATCCGCAATTTTCGCATCTTTTGAACAATAGTTTAATATCAAGTGATAATTTATTGTCAATTTCTTTGAAGCCGAACAGCGACAAAACCGGCTTTAAAGACATATCCTCGCATACAAGCGCAGTCAAAAGCCTGTTATAAGCGTAGTTTCCAGCCGCCCTTATCAGATATTCAGCTATCTCTCTGCTCTCGCCGTCCATATTGTTTAAATCGGAGCAGTCTGTCAGGGATAACGCATAAAGCGTTAATTTGCCCATGGACGGTTCGACAGCGGTGTATCCGAGAATTTTATCGTTTTCAACCGCTACGAGCAGCTGAGCTAAATCGCTGTTTATACCGTGCGCCGAAAAAATTTCCTTTTTAAGCTGTTCATCTGTAGTTGGTTTAACACAAAGCATATTAAATATTCTCCGTATAAAATTATTCGTGTATAAGCGACTCGACAATACCGTTTACAGCCATTATTGCCTCGTCAACCTTGGTTACGTCCTTTGCGCCGGCCATTGCAATGTCGGGCTTGCCGCCGCCGTTTCCGCCTGCGATTTGAGCAACCTGCTTAACTATCTGTCCCGCGTTTGCCCCGTGAAGCTCTCTTGCTTCTTTGCCGCAGCAGCAGGCGAACGTAGCCTTATTGTCCTTTATTCCTGCAAGAACGACAACGCATTTTGGCGTTTTGTCTATGGCGTTATTGCACATTACCCTGAGAACATCTGCGTTTACATTGTTGAACACAGCCGAAACGACCTTAACGCCCTTTATTTTATAAGCATTGTCAAACAGCATGCCCATGCGCATTGACGCAATTGAATCGTTGAGCCTTTCAATTTCCTTAGACATTTCTTTATTGTCGCTTGCAAGCTGTTCACAGCCTCTTACAATATTCGCAGGATTATTAAGCTTAACAGCCGCCGCCGCTTTGTAAATGGCGGAAATACAGCCGTTAAGAACGCCGAGAACGCCCCTGCCGGTCACCGCCTCTATTCTTCTTACGCCGGAGGCAACCGAGCTTTCGCTTAAAATTTTAAACAGACCGAGCTTTGAGGTGTTGTCCTCGTGAGTTCCTCCGCAAAATTCTATTGAGAAATCACCTGCGCGGACAACTCTTACAATATCGCCGTATTTCTCACCGAAAAGCGCCATCGCGCCAAGCTTTTTAGCCTCGTCAATCGGCATTTCCTTTGTTATTACGCTCTCTGCCTTGAGTATCTCCTCATTTACAAGCCGTTCAACCTCGGCTAATTCTTCGGGCGTCATGGCGGAAAAATGAGTGAAGTCAAAGCGTATTCTGTCACTGTTTACAAGCTGGCCTGCCTGTTCAACGTGAGTTCCGAGCGTTTTGCGCAGCGCCGCCTGAAGAAGATGCGCTCCTGTGTGGTTGCGCATAGTGTCAAGACGCTTTTCAACGTCAATCTCAGCGGAAACGCTGTCTGAAACTGAGAGCATACCGTCAGTGACGGTAACGCTGTGGGTGAATATTCCGTCGTATGTCTTGCTCACATTCTGCACCGCAGCCCTTGAAGAGCCGCAGCTTATAACGCCGGTATCGGCAGCCTGACCGCCGCTTTCGGCATAAAACGGCGTCTTGTCAAGAATTATGATAGCGCTTTCGCCCTCATATACGGCGTTTGTTCTTTCGCCGTCCTTGACAATTGCCTTAATTTGTGCATCACAGCTGTAGTCCGTATATCCGACAAAGCTTGTCTTTTCAATCCCGCTTAAATCAGTGCTGTCGCTTATCCATGCGTCGGCACCTGCGTTTTCTCTTGCCATTTTTGAATTTTTCTTTTGCTCATCAAGCAGTTCTTTAAATCTCTTTTCATCAACGGCAACACCCTTTTCAGCGAGTATTTCCTTTGTAAGGTCGATTGGGAAGCCGTAAGTGTCGCTGAGCTTAAAGGCGCTTTCTCCCGAAAATACGCCGCTGTCCTCTTTTTCTATAAAGTCGTTGAGAATAGCAAAGCCCTGCTCGACTGTCCTGTTGAAGTTTTCCTCCTCAACACGAATCAAATGCTCAATAAAATCCTGTTTTTCGCGCAAAACAGGGTATGCGCCGGCGTTTTCATCTATTACCGTAGCGCAAACCTTATATAAGAACGGCTTGTTTATTCCGAGCAAACGTCCGTGACGTGAGGCTCTGCGGAGAAGCCTGCGCAAAACATATCCCCTGCCCTCGTTGCTCGGCATTACTCCGTCGCTTATCATAAACGTTGTGCTGCGGATATGATCTGTGATTACGCGCAGGGAAATGTCACGCTTTGCATCCTCGCCGTATTCAACGCCTGTAAGCTCGCAAATCTTCTTCATAATGTTTTGAACGGTATCGACAAGGAAAAGGTTGTCAACGCCCTGCATTACGCAGGCAAGTCTTTCAAGACCCATTCCTGTGTCGATGTTCGGATGATCGAGCGGAGAATAATTACCCTTTCCGTCGCTGTCAAACTGTGTGAAAACAAGGTTCCAGACCTCAACATATCTGTCGCAGTCACAGCCTACTGCGCAGTCGGGCTTTCCGCATCCCTTTTCAGGGCCTCTGTCAAAATAAATTTCCGAGCAAGGGCCGCACGGACCTGAGCCGTGCTCCCAAAAGTTGTCCTCCTTGCCGAGCCTTACCATATGATCCTCAGAAACGCCTAACTCCTTTGTCCAGATGTCAAACGCCTGGTCGTCATCCTCATAAACGGAAACATAAAGCTTTTCCTCCGGTATTTCAAGAACCTTTGTGAAAAACTCCCAAGCCCAAGCCGTTGCCTCGTGCTTGAAATAATCGCCAAAGGAAAAATTGCCGAGCATTTCAAAAAAAGTGCCGTGACGCGCCGTTATTCCAACCCTTTCAATATCGGGGGTTCTTATGCACTTTTGGCAGGTCGTCACTCTTTTTTTAGGCGGTTCTATCTCGCCTGTGAAATACTTTTTCATCGGAGCCATTCCAGAATTTATAAGCAAAAGGCTCTTGTCGTCCTTTGGAATCAGCGAAAAGCTCGGAAGGCGCAGATGACCCTTGCTTTCAAAGAATGAAAGATATTTTTCTCTTAACTCGTTTAAACCGGTCCACTTCATTTTTAACTCTCCTGTAATAAAATTTTTTGACGAAACAAAAAACTCCTGCCCCGACATGGGGCAGGAGCATATCCTGCGGTACCACCCAAATTGCAGAACAAGTCTGCCTCTTTGACGCCGTTAACGCCGGCTTACGTGCGGCTCATCGCCGCAGGCTCAAGGATGGCTCATATCGTTTTATCCGAGAGACCTTTCAGCCAAAGGATCCCTTCTCTTGACGGCTTTATGCGATATTTATTTCCTGTCACAGCCATTGTTTCGTATTATTTCCGAAATTTATTATACTTGCTTTAAACTCCGATGTCAACACCGAAATTCAAAAAAAGCGGCAAGCCAAACGACCTGCCGCTGAATGGTGGGAACAATAGGGCTCGAACCTATGACCCTCTGCTTGTAAGGCAGATGCTCTCCCAGCTGAGCTATGCTCCCGTAAGGATATATTATAATATCCGGCGGAAGTTATATTATCACACAATTATTATTTTGTCAACAGCAATTTTCAGTAAGAGACACGGCAGTTAATCTTATTGCGAATGAAATACGCTTTTTTAATCAAAATCAGAAACATGCAGAATACGCTTTGCGTCAATTATGCTTTCCTTTGACGGCGATTGCAGACCGTCAAGCGGATATTCTATTCCGAGCTCATCATATTTGAATTGTCCGAGACTGTGATAAGGCAGTACCTCTACCCTTTCTACGTTTTTGAGTGTGCTTATAAATTTGTGGAGCTTGTTAAGAGTAAAATCATCGTCGGTTATACCCGGAACAAGAACGTGTCTTATCCAGACCGGAAAGCCGTGCTCTGAAAGATAGCGCGCAAGCTCAAGAATATTTTTGTTTCCGAAGCCTGTTAAATTCTTATGCTCACTATCGTCGATATGCTTAATATCAAGCAGGAAAAGATCAGTAACGCTTAAAAGCGCGTTGAATTTTGATATGAACGGTTCGCTTTTAGTAAAAGGCTTGCCTGATGTGTCGATTGCAATATTTATTCCCTGACTGTGCGCCTTTTCGCAAAGCTCAAGCAAAAAATCAAGCTGAAGCAGAGGCTCGCCTCCGCTTACGGTGATTCCGCCCTTATCGCCCCAGTACGCCTTATATCTGAGCGCTTTTTTTATAAGCTCATCGGCTGATACAGCCTCGCCGCCGTTTATTTCCCATGTATCGGGATTATGGCAGTATTTACAGCGCATACTACAGCCCTGCATAAAAATCACGAATCTTACGCCCGGGCCGTCAACCGAGCCGAAGCTTTCGGTTGAATTGATATATCCAAGGGTCATTTTTACTCCTCCGTTGTAATTTAACACCTCTCCGAATTTATCGGAGAGGCTGAACTTGTCTAAAAAACTATTTTTTACAAGCTCTCGCCTACCGCAGCTTTATCGACTCGCGCCGTTAAAGCTGCTATTTTAAAATTTAGTTTTAAACGGGGGAGCTAACGCTCCCCCGTAAGCCCCCACTTAATAGTTCAAAGAAATTTTTTAGGAATTAGCGTCAAAAAGCTAAACTGCCGTTAAGCTGTGTTGACGCTGTTTAATGTTTACATAGGCAAAACGCTTTTCGATAAACTGTGCCTCTCCGAATTTATCGGAGAGGCTGAACACAAGCTTATATATATTTTAGTAAGGTTTAGATTACGCCGTGGCAGGTTCTTGCGATAACATCAAGCTGCTGTTCACGGGTAAGGTCGATAAACTTAACGGCATAGCCTGAAACTCTTATAGTGAAATTCTGATACTCCTCTTTTTCGGGATGCTCCATACAGTCGATAAGCTTTTCAGTGCCGAATACATTGACGTTTAGATGATGAGCGCCCTGGTCAAAGTAACCGTCCATAATGCGGACAAGGTTATCAACTCTTTCACCGTCGTTGTGTCCGAGTGCGTCGGGGTTTATCGTTTGGGTGTTGGAAATTCCGTCAAGGGCATATTCATACGGTATCTTCGCAACGGAATTTAACGAGGCAAGCAAGCCGTTTTTCTCTGCGCCGTAGCTTGGATTTGCACCGGGAGCAAGCGGCTCGCCTGCTTTTCTTCCGTCAGGCAGAGAGCCCGTGGCTTTGCCGTAAACTACGTTTGAGGTTATTGTCAGTATTGAAGTTGTGGCCTCGGAGCGACGGTAGGTATGGTGCTTTTTGATTTTAGAAAGGAAGGTTTTAACAAGCCATACCGCAATAGAGTCGGCTCGGTCGTCGTCATTGCCGTAGCGAGGGAAATCACCCTGAACGTCATAATCTACCGCTATGCCGTTTTCATCACGAATGACCCTGACCTTCGCGTATTTTATTGCCGAAATAGAATCGACAACATGAGAGAAGCCGGCAATGCCCGTTGCAAAGGTTCTTCTTATATGTGTGTCAAGCAGAGCCATTTCTGCCGCCTCGTAATAATACTTATCGTGCATATAATGAATGAGGTTGAGCGCGTTTACATAAATGTCGGCAAGCCAGTCCATCATAGCGTCGTACTTTTCCATTACCTCGTCATAGTCGAGATAATCTGATGTTATTTTTGAATATTTCGGGCCGACCTGAACCTTGGTCACCTCGTCTATGCCGCCGTTGATTGCATAAAGCAGACATTTTGCGAGATTGGCACGAGCTCCGAAAAACTGCATTTCTTTGCCTGTTTGAGTTGCGGAAACGCAGCAGCAGATTGAATAATCGTCGCCCCATATCGGACGCATTACGTCGTCGTTTTCATATTGAACTGAGCTTGTCTTAACAGAGATATAGGAAGCATATTTTTTAAAGCTTAAAGGCAGTCTTGAAGAATAAAGGACAGTAAGGTTAGGCTCCGGAGCAGGGCCCATATTTTCAAGAGTGTGCAGGAAACGGAAATCGTTTTTAGTTACCATTGAGCGGCCGTCAACGCCAAGTCCTGCCACCTCAAGAGTTGCCCAGACAGGGTCGCCGGAGAAAAGCTCGTTATAAGACGGTATTCTCGCAAACTTGACCATTCTGAATTTCATAACCATATGGTCGATAAGCTCCTGCGCTTCCTTTTCGGTAATAGTACCCTCCTGAAGATCGCGCTGAATGTAAATATCAAGAAAGGTTGAGATTCTTCCGACGCTCATAGCCGCTCCGTTTTGTGTTTTAATCGCGGCGAGATAGCCGAAATAAAGCCACTGAACAGCCTCCTTTGCGTTATTGGCAGGCTGAGAAATGTCATATCCGTAAATTTCAGCCATTTCCTTCATCTCGGCAAGGGCGTTGTACTGCTCGGCTATCTCCTCCCTGAGCCTTATTACCTCTCCCTTCATAGAGCCTGAACCGCAGGCGTTAAAGTCCGCCTTTTTCTTCTCCATAAGGTAATCTATTCCGTACAGAGCAACACGGCGATAGTCGCCGACTATTCTGCCTCTGCCGTATGTGTCGGGAAGTCCCGTTATTATCTTATTGTGGCGCGCTTTGAGTATTTCAGGCGTATATGCGTCAAACACGCCCTGATTGTGGGTTTTGTGATACTTTGTGAAAATCTTGTGCAGCTCGGGATTGGGGGTATAACCGTGAGTTTTAAGCGCTTCCTCCGCCATTTTTATACCGCCGAACGGCATAAAAGCACGCTTCAGGGGCTTGTCCGTCTGCAAACCGACAATTTTTTCAAGCTCCTTGTATTCTTCATTTATATAGCCGGCGCCGTGAGAGGTGAGAGTGGAAACAATATCCGTGTCCATATCAAGCACGCCGCCCTTTTCTCTTTCTGCCTTTTGAAGCTTTTTAAGCTCGCCCCAAAGAATATCGGTAGCCTCGGTAGGGCCTTCAAGGAAAGAAGCGTCGCCGTCATAGGCAGTGTAGTTGTTCTGGGTAAAATCTCTTGTGTCGACCTCTTCCTGCCAACGTCTGCCCTTAAAGCCTCTCCACTGTACTTTTTCACTCATAACGCAAATCCCCCTTAATAATAATGAAAGAAATTATAGTATAAAACCGGTAAAAAACGTCCCATTAAAAGCGGTGCGCAGCATAGCTTAGCAATGCTTACGCAATAATTGCAGGCTTGGTGCGGCAAGCATATCGGGACATTGCCGTAAATTAATACATAAAATTTATTAAATATACACAGCGCAACAAAGGCGCGCATAATTAATAATAGATTGCAGTTTTTTTGTTAAACCTGCACAACTACATCTTGTGTTAAAATTGACGTTATTTGAATTATAACACTATATATACTGATGTGTCAATCGTCAGTAATGACAGTATATAATATTTGCCGGAAAAAATCAACAGCAATTTAACGAAAAGCAAAAAAATAATGCGGTGTATGGTCACCGCATTATTATGCACAATATTTGAATAATTACTCATTGCCCTCTTCTTCGTCTTCCTGCTCGGGCTGCTCCGGCTCAACATAGCGGCCTTCCATAACCGCCTCAAAGGTTTCGCCGTCCATTTTTTCATGCTTGAGAAGGTATTTGGCGACATCGTGAAGCTTGTCGATATTAGCCTTCAGTATCTCCTCGGCTTTGTTATAGCCGTTATTTATAATCGTCAATACCTCGTCATCAATTACGGCAGCCGTGCGCTCGGAGAAATCTCTGCCGTGACCCATATCACGACCGAGGAATACCTCCGTGCTTCCGCTTGTATAGTTAATCGGGCCGAGCTTTTTGCTCATACCGTATTTTGTTACCATGGCACGGGCTGTTTTAGTCGCCTTTTCTATATCGTTAGATGCGCCGGTTGAAATATCATCGAGAATTAGAGCCTCGGCAACTCTGCCGCCAAGACATACTACAATGTCCTCCTCCATTTCTCTCTTTGATTTATAAGATTTATCCTCGCTTGGGAGCGGCATTGTATATCCGCCTGCCATACCTCTTGGAATAATTGATATTTGATGGACAGGGTCCTGAGTGTCGCAAACGTGGAAGGCTATTGCGTGGCCTGCCTCATGATACGCCGTAAGCAGCTTTTCCCTGTCGCTCATAACCTTTGACTTTTTCTCAGCGCCGACAACTACCTTTATTGTCGCCTCCTCTATCTCCTCCATCGTGATAGCCTTCTTACACTTTCTTGCGGCAAGCAGAGCGGCCTCATTCAAAAGATTTTCAAGGTCGGCGCCTGTAAAGCCTGCCGTTGATTTTGCGATTACCGAAAGCTTAACGTCAGGAGCAAGCGGCTTTTTTCTTGAATGAACCTTCAGTATTGCTTCTCTGCCCTTAACATCGGGATAACCGACAACGACCTGTCTGTCAAATCTGCCGGGTCGCATAAGAGCAGGATCGAGTATATCCGGGCGGTTTGTAGCGGCGATGATTATTATACCCTCGTTAATACCGAAGCCGTCCATTTCAACGAGGAGCTGATTGAGCGTTTGCTCTCTTTCATCGTGGCCTCCGCCAAGACCTGTTCCTCTTTGGCGGCCGACCGCGTCTATTTCATCTATGAAAATAATGCAGGGCGAGTTTTTCTTTGCCTGCTCAAATAAATCTCTTACTCTTGAAGCGCCTACGCCGACGAACATCTCTACAAAATCAGAGCCTGACATGGAGAAGAACGGAACGCCTGCTTCGCCGGCAACAGCCCTTGCAAGCAATGTTTTACCTGTTCCCGGAGGGCCTACAAGCAGGACGCCCTTTGGAATTTTTGCGCCCAGCTCGTTAAACTTTTTCGGCTCCTTAAGAAATTCAACAATTTCTTCAAGCTCTTCCTTTTCCTCATCGGCGCCTGCAACATCATCAAAGGTGGTTTTGTGCTTTTCGTCGTTCATATTTCTTATTTTTGTTTTTCCGAAGCCGTTAGGTCTTGCGGCGTCTCCGCCGATTCCGCCCGACATCTTTCTCATAAGATATATATAGAAAATTACTATAAGAACAATAAGAACAATATTCGGCAAAATTCCGAGAAGCCACGAATTGTCGTTTGATTTTTTATAGTCATATACGACAGGATTATCTTCGTTTGTATCGTTATAAGCCTTCACATATTCCTTAATATCCTCATACATCAGCGTTGCGCTCGGCGCAGTGTAGGAAATCTCTATGCCTTCCTTATCTGACTTTGGCTTTTGCACCTTTGGCGACTTATCGGGGTCGCTCGGCTTAAAGCTCTCGCCGGGGCGAAGCTTTATCTCCATTTCGCCGCTGCCGAGGTCAAGCGTATATTCCTGAACCTTGTCCTGTGCGAAAAGTGAAATTATATCCGAATATTTGTATGAATATTTCGGCTGCATTTGGAAAATGAAAACTATTGCCAATATAACAATAATGCAAATTCCGACTGCAAGAAAAATATTTTTTGCGTTTTTCTTATTGTCCATCCTTACACCTCTTGATTTTCATAAACTTGCGGCTTTAATACGCCGATATATGGCAAAGATCTGTATTTGTCCGCAAAATCAAGTCCATATCCGACAATGAAGCTGTCGGGTACCTCCTGACCTATATATTTAACGTCAACCTCCACCCTGCGCCGTGACGGCTTGCTCAGCAGTGTGCAGATATTAACGCTTTTTGCATTTTTTTGCTTTAAATGTTCAACAAGCTTTTTTAGGGTATATCCGCTGTCGATTATATCCTCAACTATTAAAACGTCGTATTCCTCGATTGAAAAAGGTATATCCCTTATTATTTTCACGCATCCCGAAGAAACCGACGAGGAGCCGTAGCTTGACGTCTGCATAAATTCAATACGGGACGGAAGCTCGATTGCTCTTACCAGATCCGCTGTAAATATTATGCTTCCCTTTAACACGGAAACAATAAGCAGATTTTTATTTTTATAGTCTTGTGTTATTCTTTGTCCGAGAGATTTTGTAATTTTTGAAAGTTCATTTTCATCGAACAGGACTCTCTCAATATCTTCATTCATCTAATGCTTCCTCCAAATCCGAGCTGAGCCTGATTATCAGAGCCTTCTGAGTCTTTGAAGTAACCTTGGCGTCACGGGACGCTCCGAAGCCTTCAAGCCACAGCACATTGCTGTCATTGGCGATAAGCAGTAGTCTGTCCCTTTGCTCGGAAAGAGTTTTTTCATCAATAAGAAATTTTTTGAGCGATTTAGTAAAGCCTCTGTTTGCCGGAGCGAAAAAGTCGCCGCTTTTTCTTGTCCTGACAACAGTATCAGCTTGTATTATATCATAATCAATCGCGTATTTAAATAACAAATTGTTAAATTTTAATTTTGCGTCATAATCCTCCTTTGAGATAAGCTCAAAGGAAATTTCCCTGCCGGCTATATTTTCCTTGCAAAAGCCCTGCACACGGCAGGCTTTAGCTTCTGTTTTCTTTTGAGCGCCGTATATTCTGAAAACGCCGCTTCTTGCGTCGGCAAACAGATTATTTGATATATTTACCCTGCCGCCCTGCTTTATTGCCCTGCACACGAGAGCAGTTGCAGTGCTGTCGGCTTTGATATGGGCGCACTCGTCAATTATTGAAATGACAGCGCGCGACAGCAGCGGTTCAGGAAGGCATTTTAAAACGCTTACCGAATATCCGCCGTCGGTTTTTGCCTTTTTGATTTTTTCTTTTGCGAGACTTAAAAGAAATTCATCATCCGACCTTAGCCTTTGAGATGACAAGGAAATAGCCCTTTCAAACGAAGGATTTATACCCTTGAGCACAGGAAGCACGTTATGTCGAATTTTATTTCTTGTATATTCGTCGCTTAAATTAGTGCTGTCGGTTATGTATTGAAGCGAGTTTTCACAGCAGTATTTTTCTATTTGCTCGCGTGACGTTTCAATCAGCGGTCTTATTATATAATCTCGTTTCGGTGGAATTCCGGCTGCTCCCTTTAGTCCGCTGCCGCGCGTAAGGTTATAAATCACGGTTTCGGCATTGTCGTCTGAATTATGAGCAGTGGCGACAAGCGCGTTATGACTGATGCTAAGCTCCCTAAAATAATCATATCTTATCTTTCTTGCCGTTTCCTCTATGCCTGTGCCGAATTTTTGCGAAGCCGCAGGGACGTCAGCGTTTAAAACAAATACGGGAATGTTTATAAAAGCGCAGTAATCGCGGACAAAATCCTCGTCGCGCTTTGCCTCCGCTCCCCTGATATTGTGATTGACATGTGCAGCCATAAGCCTTTTTATTTTCAGCTCATCTTTCATAGTGTAAAGAAAGTGAAGCAGGCACATTGAATCTGCTCCACCCGAAACAGCGGCAATAACGCTTTCGCTGCCGCCGAGCATATTATATTTTTTTATCGTATTGATGATTTCATTCTTCACGATGTACCTCCGGAGAAGTAAAGCGCATAAATTCGCCCTGCCAATGCAGCTTTATGGTTCCCGTTTCTCCGTGTCTGTTTTTAGCCACAAGACATTCTCCGCTGTTGCGGTCGCTTCCCGAATCATCTCCGACCGTGTCCTTGTCGTAATAACCCTCACGGAACAGGAAAAGAACTATATCGGCATCCTGCTCGATTGAGCCTGAATCACGAAGGTCTGAAAGCTGAGGTCTGTGGTCGGCTCGCTTTTCGCTTTCACGGGAAAGCTGAGAAAGCGTAACAACCGGCACGTTTATTTCCTTTGCCATTATTTTCAGGTTTCTTGTAATTTCCGATATTTCCTGAACTCTATTTTCAATTCGCCTGGAGCTGCTCATCAGCTGCAGGTAATCTATGATTACCAAATCCACGTTTTTAAGCCTTCTGAGCTTAGCCTTCATAGCAGGAACCGTAAGCCCCGGCGTATCGTCAAGATACATTTCAGTAGCGCCCAAAACATCAGACGCGGGAATAAGTCTTTCCCATTCGTCCTGCGACAGCTTGCCTGTCCTCAGAGTAGTGCCGCTTATTAGCGCCTCTGAAGAAAGCAGTCTTGACGCAAGCTGCTCCCTTGACATTTCAAGCGAAAAAAACACAACCTTCTTTTTGCCCTGTACGGCGGCGTTTCTTGCGATATTTAGCGCGAAGCTGGTTTTACCCATACCCGGGCGAGCTGCAATTAGGATAAGGTCGGATCTGTTCAAGCCGGTTATTGTTCTGTCAAGGTCACCTATGCCGGTTGATATCGGCTTTGCGATACTGCTTTCGGGAGAATTCAGCATATCAAGGCGGTCCATTGTTTCAAGTATAACCGAGCTGAGCTTTTTTAAGCCCTTTACCTCGTTTATGTTTCTTATGTCGTAAATTTTTTGCTCGGCGCTGTCAAGCAGCTTGTCCGAGCTTAGCTCGCCGGACGACGCCTCGTTTTGTATCTGACGCGCGGCAAGAACAAGCGAGCGCATCTCGAATTTTTCCTTGACTATTTCGGCATAAGCCTGAACGTTCGATATTGAGGGGACAATGTCGGCAAGCTGAACAAGGTATGACTTTGCCGTCGCCTCGTCGAAGCCTGTTCCCGATTTAAGCGAATTGAGAACGGTGACAAAATCAGAGCGCCTGCCGGAGGAATAATTTTCGAGCATAACGCTGTAAATAAGTCTGTGATTTTCTATGTAAAAATAATCCGGCTCCGGCAGAATTTCCGCTATCGTGTCCATACAGCTGTTGTCTATTAAAACAGAACCGAGCACGGACTGCTCCGCCTCAGTGCTGTACGGAAGCGAAAAGCTGTCCGCGGCGTTTATATAATCCGGCATATTATCGCTCCTTAATTTACTGCTGCGATACCTGAACCCTAATCTTGGCCGTTATGCCCTGATAGAGCTTGACCTCGCAGTTAAAGGTTCCGTAAGTCTTTATGTCGGTATCAAGCGTTATTTTTCTTTTATCTACGTCTATTCCAAGCTGCTTTTTTATCTCGCCGCTTATTTCCTTTGATGTGACCGAACCGAAAAGCTTGTCGTTTTTACCCGCCTTGGCGGTAATTTTTATCACCTTGTCCTCAAGCTTTTTCTTTGCCGCGTTTGCGCTTGCAATATCGGTTTCAATTTTGTATTGACGTGAATTTTCAGCGTTTTTAAGCTCGTTGAGCGCCTGTGAATTTGCCTCCTTGGCAAGCTTTCTCGGCAGCAGATAGTTTCTTGCGTAGCCATCAGATACGTTCACAAGCTCTCCCTTCTTGCCGCTGCCCTTTACATCCTGCAAAAGCACTACCTTCATTTTACTTCCTCCTTTGGAATACCAATATCCATCTTGCTGATTATATCAACAAGCCTTTCTCTTACCTCGCTCATTTTTTTGTCTTTTATCTGAGCGCCTGCCATTGTCATATGACCGCCGCCGCCCATTTGCTCCATTACAAGCTGGACGTTTAAGTCTCCAAGCGAGCGCGCGGATATATTTATTTGTTCTTCGTTTTTAAACAGAACAAACGATGCGACAACATCGTGCAGGCTCAAAAGCTCATCGGCTGCCTGCGCCGCGGTCACGCGCATATCTCCGCCTGAATCGTCCGCACAGGCAATTGCGCAATTATTATAAACCTCAGCCTGTGAAACAATTTGATATTTTGTCTTGTATGAATCTATTGTGTTTGAAAACAGGCGCTTTACTTCAACGGTGTCCGCGCCGCATTGGCGCAGATACGCCGCCGCCTCAAATGTTCTTACGCCGGTTTTCAAAACAAAATTCTTTGTGTCAAGCATTATGCCTGCAAGAAGAGCCTCCGCCTCAAGCCTTGTAAGCAGGTTTTCACCCATATACTGAATAAGCTCGGTAGCCATTTCGGACGCCGAGGAGGCAAAAGGTTCGTGGAAGAACACAAGGCAGTTGTCAATATGATTTACCATCATTCTGTGGTGGTCGATAACAACGATATTTTTACATTTTTTATAAAGCTCAGCGCTCTCAAGAAATGTCGGAGAATGCGTGTCAACTATTATAAGCAATGTTTTATCGGTCGCTATGCTGACCGCCTCTTGGGGCTCCATAAACATATGTCCGCTGCCTGAGTTTTTAAAGCTTTCTATAATCGGCGTGGCAACCGACATACTTTGATTTACAACTATGTAAGCAGGCTTGTTCTGAGATTTTGTCACGGCGCTCCAAAGTCCGACAGAAGTGCCGATGCTGTCAAGGTCTGAATTTGCGTGACCCATTATCATAACATTGTCGCTCTCTTTTATGTGGTCGATGAGCGTTCCCGCTATAACTCTTGCTCTTACCTTGTCAAGCTTTGCATATCCGCTTGAGCCGCCGCCGAAAAAGCGGTATGAATCGCCGGATTTTACAGCCGCCTGATCTCCGCCTCTGCCAAGCGCCATTTCAAGCGCTCTTCTTGCTCTAAGCTCGTTTTCTCTGTATCCGTTACCGCCTCTGCCGACTCCGATTGACAGCGTGGCGACCTTGCCGCCCTTAAAGACAAGGGATTTAATCTCTTCAAGGATTGAAAATTTATCCTCAAGTAAAGTGCGGAAATTCTTTTCCTCCATAATTACAAGATATTTTCCGTCGGAAATCTTTTTATACATCGCCTGTTTTTTGGAAGCCCACTTTTGAATTGTGTTTTCTACAACAACAACAGAGTGAGCAAGCTGCTCGTCGTCGTAATCACGTTCAAATTCCTCGCGGTTATCAAAGGTCATAAGTGCGACTACAGGGCGGCTGTCGGCATATTCAACGGCAATTTTTTTATAATTTGTGTCGTCGATAAAATATAAAATCGCGCCGTCTGCAACGTCGTTTGAAAATACCGTGTACTTTCTATCGCCGTAGGTCACGTTTATAAAATCAGAGCCTATCAGCCTGTCTATCGTTACGCCTGAGGTGTACTGTGTTATAAAATCGCCTACTGCCTCCCGACCCTTGCATATAACTTCCTTAAACAGACTGTTATACCAGACTACATCGCCCTTTTTGCCTGCTACCATAACAGGTATTGAAAACCGTTCAAGGTAAGCGGCGTTTACTCCGCTTAAATTTTTCACACTGCTTTTTACGACCGATTTTATGTATCTGTTAAAATATTTGAATGAGAAAAACACAACGGCGATTGCAAAAACCGCAATGCTCATTTCAATTGCGAATATGTAAATATTCCATCTGTAGGAGAACGCAGCCATAGCAAGTATGGCAAACGAAAATATAAGAAAGAACGGCGTAAGCGTCCAAAGCTTCTTTTTCATTTTTAGTTTCTCCTCTCAGATAAAATAAATATCACACTTCCATAATTATGGGAAGTATCATCGGCGTTCTCCGTGTTTTGCTGTAGATAAGGTGTGAAACATCGTCCTTTATCTTATTCTTGATTGTGTTCCAATCGTGAACATTGTCAAAGGCGCAATCCTCAAGCGCGTCAGCGGCAGTCTGCTTTACCTCTTCTATGAGAACCTCAGACTCACGCACATATACAAAGCCTCTTGAAACAATATCGGGGCCGGAAATAATATGACCGTCGTAGGAATCAAGAGAGGCGACGACAATTATAAGACCGTCCTGCCCAAGGTGCTTTCTGTCTCTTAAAACAATGCTCCCTACGTCGCCTACTCCGAGTCCGTCTACAAATACCTTGCCGGATTTTACGGATTCAAGCTGCTTTAAATAATTTTCGTTTATTTCAATCACGTTTCCGATATCGCCTATAAATACATTTTTATGCTCCATACCCATTTGATATGCAAGCTCGGCGTGCTTTCTCAAATGCTTTTGCTCGCCGTGAACAGGTATAAAATATTTAGGCTTTGTTATACCTTGGATAAGCTTAAGCTCCTCCTGACAGGCGTGGCCAGACACATGAACCTCGTACATAGACTCGTATATTACCTTACAGCCGAGCTTTAAAAGCTCATCTACTACAGAGCCAACCGTCTTTTCGTTGCCCGGTATCGGGTTTGCGGAAATTATAATTACATCGCCCGGCCCTACCTCGACCTTTCTGTGGTCGGAATAAGCCATTCTGTAAAGAGCCGACATAGGCTCGCCCTGACTGCCGGTTGTCACCAAAACGACCTTTTCGGCAGGGTACTTATCAAGCAAGTCAATATCTATGATAACTCCGTCTGGGACATCAAGATAGCCAAGCTCCATGGCGACGGTCATATAATTTACCATACTTCTGCCGGAAAACGCCACCTTCCTGCCGTATTTGTGCGCACAATTGATTATCTGCTGTACTCTGTTTATATTTGAGGCAAACGTAGCGATTATTATTCGCTGGTTTTCAGCGTCCTTGAAAAGCGAGTCAAAGGACGCGCCTACTCTGCGCTCCGTCATGGTGTATCCCGGACGCTCCGCATTGGTTGAATCGGCAAGCAGAGCGAGAACACCCTCGTCGCCCAATTCCGCGAAGCGGTTAATATCAATCATTTCGCCCGCTGTTGGGGTGCAGTCGATTTTAAAGTCGCCGGTATGAACGATAGTGCCGGCAGGCGAATGTATTGCAACGCCGACAGCGTCGGGTATTGAATGGTTCACTCTTATAAGCTCGACTGTCATACAGCCAAGCTTTACCGACTGACCTGCCTTCATTTCGTTAAGCTTTGTTTTGTAAAGCAGATTATGCTCCTTGAGCTTGTTCTCTACAAGTCCTATTGTGAGCGCTGTGCCGTAGATTGGCAGATTTACCTTTTTAAGCAGGAACGGCAGTCCTCCTATATGATCCTCGTGGCCGTGCGTTATAACTATGCCCTTTATCCTGTCTATGTTTTCCTCAACATATGTGAAATCGGGCAGGACAAGATCTACTCCGAGCATTTCACCGTCGGGAAACGCCATTCCGCAGTCAAGTATAAACATATCGCCGTTGCATTCAAAAATCGTTATGTTCTTGCCTATTTCATTAAGTCCGCCAAGAAAGGCTATTTTTATCGACGGCTTGACCTCCGCAGGCTTAGTCTGCGGTCTTTTTCTTGTCTGCTTCTTTGCGCTTTTATACGTCTTTCTCGTTTTTCCCTGAGATTTTGACGTTTTTGACGCTCCGCCCTGATTAGTGACGTTAGACACGCTCTCGCTTATCTCCTTTAGGCGTTCGCTGCTCTTTTTAGCGCTTCCGGCAGCCCTTGGTATTGACGAACCGCTCTTTATTTTTTGATAGCGACCCCTATTTGCCTGCTTTTTTGCTCCATCGTTCTGCACGCTCAGGGATTCGTCAGCCGGTCTTTTATCATTTTTTGTTTCAGAAATCACAAATAAACCTCCGTATTTCATAATTTTAACGTATCTGTTTCAGTAAATAAAATTCTATTAATTATTCGGGCGGTCATTATGTGCCGCAAACGGTGCCCCATACACATAACCCGAAATTTTTATAAACGATTATTTTAAAAGCCAAATTGAAATTATTGTTTTAATAAAACGCGCCGCAAAATATATATATGCTTAAAGCGCAATGGTATAAAAAATCAAACCGATATGGCTTTAGTCCGAACACATACTTCTGACTAATTTTATAACTTTTGCATCAATATGTCAAGGACAGAAGAGAAAGCGGCGGCATATTATAATTTTTCGCATAAGCCTTCTTTTACTATGTTTTTCCAATAATATAAAAATAATACAAAATAATTTTCATATACGCGTTTAATCTGTACTCAGGTTTAGAAAACGCTTAAAAAAGTATGCTTATCTGATTTGTAGGTATTGTTTATTTTTACAATATATGTTATAATCATTTCAATATCGGATTTTGGGGGAGTTTTGTTGAAGGATGTTCTTATTTTCACCGACGGAGCCTGTTCGGGAAATCCCGGGCCCGGCGGATGGGGCGCTATACTGAAATACAAATCTGCCGAAAAGGAAATATCCGGCGGTGAACGGGAAACAACTAACAACAGAATGGAGCTTACTGCCGCTGTTGAGGCTTTAAAGCTGCTGAAGGAAAAATGTAATGTTACGCTTTACAGCGACTCGCAGTATCTTTGCAACGGAATCAAGCTCGGCTGGGCAGAAAAGTGGCGTCAAAACGGTTGGATGAGAAACAAAAAGGAACCTGCGCTTAATAAGGATCTATGGCAGCAGCTTCTTGATTTGTGCGAATACCACACGGTTGATATAATCTGGGTAAAGGGTCACGCCGGTCATCCGGAGAACGAGAGATGCGACCGCCTTGCCGTCATGCAGTCCGATAAATTCAAATAATCAGAAAGGATGTAATATATAGTGGAAAAAAGACGGGTTTATGCCGACAACGCTGCCACAACAAGGCTTGCGCCCTCTGTGCTTGAAGCAATGACTCCGTATCTTACGGAGGTTTACGGAAATCCATCAAGCCTTTATTCTGTCGGAGCGGAGGCAAAAAAAGCGATTGAACTTGCAAGAGCCGATATTGCCGAGGTTTTCGGAGCCGCTCCAAACGAGATTTATTTCACAAGCGGCGGCAGTGAGGCTGACAACTGGGCTATAAAGGGCATTGCCGAGGTTATGGCAAAAAAAGGAAAAAAGCATATTATATCTACTAAATTTGAGCATCACGCCGTATTGCATTCGCTGGACGCTCTTAAGAAGAGGGGCTTTGAGGTCACACTGCTTGACGTTCACGAAAACGGAATAGTCAGACCCGACGAGCTTGAGGCTGCCATAAGGGAGGACACCGCTCTTGTTACGGTTATGTACGCAAACAACGAAATTGGCACGATTCAGCCGATTAGCGAAATCGGCGCAATATGCAAAAAGCATGGAGTTGTATTTCACACCGACGCCGTTCAGGCTGTGGGAAACGTGGAAATAAACGTGAAAGAACAAAACATAGACCTTATGTCGCTTACCGCGCATAAATTTCACGGTCCAAAGGGGTGCGGCGCGCTGTATGTGCGTAGGGGCTTAAGACCGGATATTCTCATAGACGGCGGCGCACAGGAAAGAGGCAGACGTGCCGGTACCGAAAACGTAGCCGGAATAATCGGGCTTGCATCCGCTCTTAAGCTTGCGGTTTCTACTATGAAGGAGCGCACGGAAAGGCTTACGGCTCTGCGCGACTATCTGATTGACGATTTGCTTAAAATAGAGAGGTCTCGCTTAAACGGCGACAGAGTGCAAAGACTGCCGGGCAATATAAATATGTGCTTTGAGGGAATTGAGGGAGAGTCACTGCTTTTGAGGCTTGACCTTCAGGGAATATGCGCGTCCTCCGGCTCGGCCTGCACATCAGGCTCGCTTGACCCAAGCCATGTGCTTTTGTCGATCGGACTGCCGCACGAAATTGCTCACGGCTCTCTGAGGCTTTCGTTCAGCGATGAAACAACTAAAGAAGATGTTGAATACATTGCAGAGTGTATTCCTCCAATAATTAAAACTCTGCGTGATATGTCGCCCTTATGGGAACGAATAAAAGAAAACGAAAAGAAAGGAAATGATTGATTATGGCATACAGTGAAAAGGTAATGGATCATTTTGCAAATCCGCGAAATGTAGGCGAGATTGAAAATGCCGACGGTATCGGCGAGGTCGGCAACTCAAAATGCGGAGATATTATGAAAATGTATATAAAGGTTGACAACGGCATAATATCCGACGTTAAATTCAAAACCTTTGGCTGCGGAGCGGCTATCGCGACAAGCTCTATGGCTACGGAGCTTATTAAGGGCAAGAGCATTGAGGACGCTCTGAAGCTTACAAACAAGGCGGTAATGGAGGCGCTTGACGGGCTTCCGCCGGTAAAGGTTCATTGCAGCGTGCTTGCCGAGCAGGCGATAAAGGCCGCGCTGTCGGATTATTATAAAAGGCTTGGGGTCGACCCGGAGCCAATTGTCGGTAAAATTGAGGAATGCGACCACGAGGAAGGCTGCTCTTGTGAGCTTTGATGTGAAACACAATAATTTTAAAGCCGGTGCTTTAACGCACCGGCTTTTTGTGTCTTAAATGATTTTATGTCTATGTTTTCCTTGAACCGCAGTCAACGCCGCTGCGCGGTGGGACTGCTGCTTAAGATTTCTTTTTTTGCAGGAGAAGCTTCGCTTCTCCTGCACCTCATCATTATCGCACAAGGGAATTTTGCTTAATTAAGCTTTAATGCCCGTAAATAAGCTTTTCAACACGGATTAAAAACAAAGTATTTTTTCGAGCAAACAAAAAAGGGGAATTTAAATGTGGAGCATTAGCTCTTGTTTAAAACCTAATTTTAAAGCGACAGCCTCGTCAAAAATAGTTTTTTAGCTTTGTAATCCTTAAGCAACAGTAGGCACTGATAGGGTCGCCGCGAATACGGCGCAGTCGCGTGGAGCTTTCGCTCCTAAGTCAAACAGCGAGCGGCACAGCCGCTCGCTGTTTGACTGTGACGCCGCGCGCCAAAAGGTGCGCGGCGTCAGCGACTGCGCCGAAGCTTGTCGCCCCTCGCCATAGCTTGTATCTCCATATCCCTTTGAGCCTTAGAGAATACACAGCCGCAGTAATACTGCCGATAAAGCTTATATTCACGCGAAAGCTCCGTAGAGCGCTTAAACCCGTTTTTCTTCTTAAAATCGGACGCGAGATATTTCACCCCGTGCTTTTTCGCCTGCTCCTCACCGACCTTATTAATAAGCTCGGCGTTCTTAAGCGGACTAATTGTGAGCGTGGTCGCAAAATAATCAAAGCCGCCCCTTTTTGCCGTGTCAGCCGTTTTTGAAAGGCGAAGCTTAAAGCATTCTTCACAGCGTCCGCCGCCTTCCGGCTCGGATTCAAGACCTGAAACAGCCGTATAAAATTCGTCCGGCTCAAATCCTGCGTCAACAAACGAAAGCGGATGTTTTGACTTAAACTCACTAATAAAACGCTTTTGCTCACGGCTTCTGAGCAAATACTCGCTATCTGGATAAAGATTCGGATTATAATAAAAAACCGTTATCTCAAAAAAATCGGACAGATATTCTATCACATAGCTGCTGCATGGAGCACAGCAGCTATGCAGCAAAAGCTTTGGAACACAGCCGTCAATGCTGTTTTTTAAAATAAGCTTATCCATTTCCTTTTGATAATTTATTTTATTCTCCGCCATTTAATATCACCTGTAAAAGCTCCGATGAATTGTTTACAAGTATCTGCGCGCCTTCGCTTTTCAGCTCCTCCTCGGTTCTAAATCCCCAAAGCACACCGCAGAAATCAACTCCTGCATTTTTAGCCGTAATCACGTCGACAGCACTGTCGCCAACAAACAAACAGTCGCCGCAATTCAAGCCGATACTCCTGAAAATCTCCGAAAGCGACGAAGGGTCAGGCTTAGCGGGAAATCCGCTTTTCTTTCCCCACGCAACGTCAAAGCTTATTTTCGGAAAAAGCGTGTTAAGAATATTGTTTACAAATTCATCAGGCTTGTTCGAGAGCACGCATATTTTAACTCCGCATTGCTTAAGCTTGCTTAGTACCTGCGGCATTCCTCTGTAAGGCAGCGTTTTGTCAAGACAGTGTAATAAATAATCATTGTCGTAATAATCCGAAACGGACGAAAAAAGCTTTGAATCAATAAAGCTCCCGCCCATTGCACGCTCAATAAGCTTTGTTCTGCCGTTACCGACAAAATATTTATACTCATCATATGAATGAGTCGGCAAGCCGTGAGCGGCAAGGGCGCGATTAACGCTGTCGCCGAGGTCGTAAAGAGAATTTACAAGCGTGCCGTCAAGGTCGAATACCACGCATTTATACATCGTCATCACCGTACATATCCCCTGCGTGCTCCTCCGGCAGCGCCTTCTCGGCTTCTTCGCTTTCATAAGCGGACTCACGTTGAGCAAGCTCGGCAGCCTGCTTTGCGGCTAAGGTACGGCTCCTCTTCATAAACAGCAATATTAAAGCTACTGTGAGCACTATCATTAAAAACGAAACAAGGCAGTATATCAGCACACCGTGCATATACGGCAGGGTTGCTGTGTATTTTACCGTTATTTCACCGCCCTGAAGCTTAAGAACGTATCCGTTTGATTTATCAATATCAAGCTCGCTGATGTCGCCGGAGCCGTCCGGAGATGTGCCGGAAAAGGCAGAAACGCTCTCATTGCCCTTTGTGAAAAGAGTGTATATAACCGGTGCTTCCTTGTTAGCGCCGGTGAGCATATATGAAATATTTATCTCATCGGTGAACGATACGTCAGTAACTACACTCATATCATCGGTATTTTGCGAATAGGCAAGGCTGTTTCCCGAACCGAAAAGAGAATTTATCTCCTGCGAAATCTGCTTTGCACTGCCCTTTGACGTAACGCGGCAAATCACACCGTCATCAGACTTTATTCGAGTTACGTCAACACCCTTTTTAGTAAAGAAATCATAGGCGTAGTCCCTGCCCTCGTCGCCGTTTGCAAAGCTGTAAACAAGGTCAAGACTGCGCACAAAGCTATCGTTATCGTAGCTTTCAAGCGTCACGTTTATTCCTTTTATCTCGTACTGAATGCCGTCCGGTATGCGTATATCAAAGATAGAATCCGTTGATTTAAGCGAATAAATACCGTCTATCCATTCGCCCTGCTTAGCCCATACTCCGTTCTGAAGAAGAACTCCCTCGCCGTGTGTGGTCTTGAGAGGAAGCGAATATTTATAACTGAAATTTATTTCGGAATCGCTGCGCTTTACAAACGACAATAGGTTTATATTTTCCTCAAAAACAAGCTGCTCCGCAAGCGGGGTGCTGCTGTTGTTCTGGTCGCCGTAGTAAAGCGATACCGCGTCACAGTCGAGGAAAACCGCAGTTGCGTTTTGCAGCTCCGAAAGGCTTAGCCCGTTATACACAATCTGATATTCCTGATTGTTTCCCTGCTGTGACCAACCGCTGTAGGCAGCGTTTGCAAGCGTGCGCTCACGCATAAGGTCAATAAGGCTGTTGCCCATTTTGTCATATGTCTGCTGCGGAACGGATAGCGTAAGCTTTCTGTCGTAGCTGTCCATTTTATTGTTTGTTGTTTCAATGAATATTCCTGTAACGGGCTGTCCCTTTACTGAGTCAATATCCGTACTTTCACCCGTACAGCTTTGAATATCGCCGTCAAGGTTTACAATATTTGAAATACAGCTTATCGTAAAGCTAAGACCGTTAATCTTCTTTTCCTCAACGCCTGATTTAATAAAATTAAACAACTCGTCAGTTTTAAAATCCTCTTTAAACCGCCAGCCCTTTGCAAGAGCGCTGTTCGGCTGAACAAGCCAAGCCTGAACCTGTCTGCCTATGATTTTTGAGATTTTTGAAATGTAGTCGGCTCTTGAATCAAAGTTGAGCGAAAAGATATATTTCAGACTGTTATCCTCAACTACCTCCTCCCTTTGCAAAGAGGACGGACAGCAGTCGTTTATTACCTGTGTAAGCTTCTCTTTTAATTCGGAATTATTAAGCATTTCGCTTCCAAAGTCAATTGTGAGCGTTCTTGTTCCCTTAAACTGCGAATTGAGCTTTAGTGTGCTTTCATATTCAAAATACATTTCGCCGCAGCCGTACAAAGGCAGTAAAGAAAGCACAAGCAGGCAAACACATAATAAAGCTGTTAGTCTTTTTCTCATTCATTCACACCTCAAATTCCTTTTTCCTGTGCAAGCAGCACCGCCCTTGCAGGGGCAGCCTCAAGCGAGCCGAGCTTTATCGGAAACGCCGAAAGAGTATAGTTGCCGTCATCAACGGATCCAAGATCAAGTCCCTCGATAATCAAAATATTATTAAGGAAAAGCTCCCTGTGAATTTCAAAATCGTCGTCGGGCATTGCAAGCGACAATCCGTCTGTGCCGATAAGATTTACTCCATAATCGCTCAGCACGAATACGGCGCTCGGCGTAAGCAGAGCCTCTCCCTCGCCTCTTAATAAAACCTTTTTCTTGCAGTGAGGCAGTATATGCTCCATATCCTCGCCGGTTATAAGTCCGCTGATTGTAACTACCGTGCAGGCGCCGTAGAAGCGTGACAGCGGTATTTCATCTATTTTTTCTCCGTCGTTAAGGTAGTGGAAGGGCGCGTCAATATGCGTTCCCGTATGGGTGCAAAGCGATATTTGGGAAAGATTGTACTCGGAGCCAAAGTCAATTTTGGAAATCCAATTAAGGCTCGGCTTCGGATCGCCCGAATATATCTCGGATTTAAATACATCTCTTGATATGTCGTAAATAAGCATAAAGCAGCCCTCGCATTTCAAAAGCAGAAAATTAAATTTATGATATAAGCTTAACCGCGTGTAAGCGTCCATGTTATATTATAGCACATTTTAGGATTTTTGCACAGATTATGTTAAAAACGAAAAAATCATTACAATAACGCAGAAAACAGGTTTTTAACAAACAGGGCGATTAATGCTCGCCTTAATCATCTTTTTCAAATCTTAAAAAAGAAATTGCTATTGCCGCAACCGCAAAGACGCAGGAAAGCTGTGCAAGTCTGATTCTCTCATTCTCGCCTGTAAAGAGGTATGAGGCAAAGGCGGCAAGCAGTATTATTACAGCGACCGCTATGCAAATATAGACGGCGTATTTTTTTATTATCTCCATTTATATCACCCCGGTTAATTTCATCGCTTTTGTTCAGATAAAATATTCGCTATATCAGAAAAATTTTCAAGAGTAAGCTGCTCGGCTCGATAATTTTCGGGTATTCCGCTGCTTTTCAACACCTCTGAAAGCTTAGGCTTATCTATGCCAAGCCCGAAGCTAATCGAGTTTAATACGGTTTTTCTGCGCTGACCGAAAGCGCTTTGAATAATTTTAAAAAAGAAGGCTTCATCATCAACGCGGACAGGAGGTGTTTTGTTTATATTAAGTCTTATCACAGCGGAGTCGACCTTAGGCGCAGGCAAAAAGCTGCCGGCGGAAACGCCGAAAAGCATTTCGGCTTGAGCGTAATAGTTTACCGCGACGGTAATTGAGGACGACTGCCTCGTTCCAACTGCGGCGCAAAGCCTGAGTGCAGCCTCCTTCTGTACCATAACGGTTATCGAGCCTACGTTAAGCTTTGACTCAAGCAGCCGCATTATTACCGGCGAGGTTATATAATAAGGAAGATTTGCGCAGATATAGACCGGCATATCAGGAAATTCCCGTTCGATAAGGCTTTTAAAATCGACCTTGAGCGCGTCGTCGTTTATAATTTTTATATTGTTGTATTCGCTCAGTGTTTCGTTGAGAACGGGCAAAAGCCGCTTGTCAAGCTCTATTGCCACAACCTTATCCGCAAGCTTAGCAAGCTCACAGGTCAAAACGCCTATTCCCGGCCCTATCTCAATAACTCCGACACCCTTACCGGCTCCGCTCGCCGCCGCCATTTTGGGACAAACAGACGGGTTTATAAGGAAATTCTGTCCGAGCGACCGTGAAAAGGTGAAGCCGTGTCTTGAAAGTATTGCTTTTATATTTGAAATATCGGATAATCTTTCCATTTTCCCCCTACCTTACGCGCAATCCCTTTGGATATTTGTTTTTCAGTCTGCCGAGCGCCGCCTTGCCGAAGCCCAAGCTCACCCCGTCTACCGAAACAAGAATATAGCCGGAAAGCGAGTCGTCAACCGAAAGCTCCTCGCCCGAAAGAAAAGCTTTTACCATATCTCCGCTGCCGGAAAGGTCTATATTCTGCTTTACCTGCGACGGCTTAAGCGACATAAAAAAGCTGTGATGCGGTTCAAGGCGGTTCTTTTTTATTTCGGCAAGGACAACGCCTGCTCTAAGAACATTAAGTCCTTTAATGTCAGGCATATTCTGCGGCAAAATCAAAATCTTATCGCCGACAGCCTTATAATCGCAGTCTTTGCTGTCGACAAGTATTTCATTTTGAAGATGTGAAATTTTATTTTTAAACTCCTTTACTGAGCCGTCGTTTTTATTCTTTTTATAATCATATGGCTCGAAAGCGGATATTTCTCCGCCGTTTTTTATGAATTTTACAGCATAGTGACCCTCGCCGCCGTCCATGGGGAAAATCCTGATGCCGCCGTTTTTTGTTCTTCTTCCGAAGCCGCATTGCGGCTCAACAGGCGAAAACTCGGGATGAGCCTTTAAAAATTCCTCTGTGACCTCCTCGTTTTCCTCATAAGAAAAGGTACAGGTAGAATAAACAAGCTCACCGCCGGTTCTGAGCGCTTTTGAGGCACAGTCGAGAATATCAAGCTGTCTTTGCTTGCACAGCAGCACGTTATTTCGGCTCCATTCGCCGACGGAGAGGGGATCCTTGCGGAACATTCCCTCACCGGAGCACGGAGCGTCTACCAACACCTTGTCGAAAAAGCCGCCGAGCGCATCACAAAGTCTTTTTGGCGATTCGCATGAAACCACGGCGTTTTTAACTCCGCATCGCTCGATATTTGAAAGCAAAATATTTGCTCTTGACTTAATTATCTCGTTGCTCCACAAAAGACCTGTTCCGCAAAGCTCGCAGGCGATTTGCGTTGATTTGCCGCCCGGAGCGGCACATAGATCCAACACCTTATCGCCTTTTTTTACGTCAAGCAGAGTCACCGCACTCATTGCGGAGGGCTCCTGAACATAAAACGCGCCTGCGTGGTGGAGGGGTAAATTGCCTATACCGGCAAAGTCGGGCTCAAGATAATACCCGAAAGCGGAAAAGGGATTTTTCTTAATGCAATTACCGAAAAATTCCTCAGCGAGTAAATTTGAGTATTTAAGCGTATTTATTCTTATTCCCCTGTACGGCGGTTTTTCGTATTGTGCAAAAAAAGCGTCTGAGTCGCTTTTGAGCAGATTTTTCATATCTTTTATAAAATCCTGCGGTAAATCCTTAATCATATTATCTCCAACAGAATAAATTTAATTTTAATGATAATAATATTAACAAGTCGGGAGGTGACTTTTAATGAGCAAGAATAACAATCAAAACAAAAACCAGAACAACAGTCAGAACAATAATCAGAGCAATAGCCAGAACAACAATCAAAACAATAACCAGAACAACAATCAGAACAACAGCCAGAACAATAACAACAGCAAAAATTTCTGATTAAAATATCAAAAAGACAGAAAGACGGATATTTTAAAATGTTCGGTCGTTCGGATATTTTAGACGGTCGAGCCGTCGCTTGGAGCTTCGCTCCCCAAACCGTCGGCGCAGCGGCTGCTGCGCCGACGGTTTGCGATGACGCGCCCAGAGGGCGCGTCATCCGCGACGGCTCGCGCACTGCTATGTTTACGTTCATTAAAATTGAATGAGGTTTTACTTGCCTTAAATCAATATCCCAAATTTCCCCTGACTATAACGACCTTAATGCGGTCCTTATGCCTTTGATACGCGGATACAACATAGTTACAGCAAATCCTTGACGGCGAATAGCAGCCGTCACAGATATATGAGCCGCCCTTGCTAAGCGATACGCACTCGCCGGTTTTGCCGCAAGGCGTTTCACAGCTTAGCCTTATCGTGTTTGCAGGCGCGGCAAGCGCTTTTACCCTGCTCACAGCCTCGTCTATATTTCTTACAAGCTTATTCTCTCCGACAAATACGATAACGGATTTGGGCCCGTACAGTATCGCCGACACCCTGTTGGAGTTGCCGTCGACATTATAAAGCTCTCCTCTTTCGGTAACGGCATTCGCGCTTGTTACATATACGTCGGCGGAATAGGTTTCACGGTATATCCGCTCGATCTCCTCCTGAGAAAGTCCCGGCTTTCCTCTGTTTAAATAATTGTAATCGCCGTTTGCTATAATATTCCTTATTCCGAGCTCCTTTATAGTTTCCGAGCCGCCGTGACTTATAGTGTCGCCCGGCTTTACAAGCTTTTTAAAAAGCTCTCTCGCCTGCTCCGAGTTGTCGCAGCAGTACGCCTGCATATTGTTCTTAATAAGATTTTGCATCGTTCTCTTAATTTTAAGGTCATACACCTTATCAACATTGCTATCCATTATAAGCCCTCCGCTTCAAAATATAGATTTACAGTTTAAGTATATCACATTATGTGCAATAATAAAAGAGAATTTGACAATATATGGATAAATCGCTTAAATATCGGCTTATGCGCCGTTCTCTTGAATTTTTACAGGAATTTTTAGAGTAATGTATGTGATAAAATGATATGACCCAATAAAAAAGAGAAGTTCAACCTTTGGTATGGTATAATTAAGTTACCACA
>CANQEU010000018.1 GCA_947595635.1 uncultured Clostridia bacterium | reverse complement strand
GTTTGTTCGTGGCAGCATAACCCCCATATTTGAAGCGGCTTTCATGATAAAGTTGTCTACCGGTATATGTATGACGGTCTCTATCGGCTTCAATTCATCAGGCCAAAAACCCATTATCAGCATATACTTCAACGTCATGTTGAGCCATTTCTGGGCTTGTCCATAGTGGAAACTTTCGTGATTGCTTTTTCTTGGTATAAGAATATTTTTATCTTTGACAAACTTTATAATATGATTGCATAGCTGTGAATGGTTACTATCAAATGCGGATTGATCACAGGATAATAACTTTGTTCTGATGCCGCCGATGATTTCCCCACAAACAGAATTGCGAAATCCCTCGTGGTCTTCTTTGTCCGAGTCGAATGTCAATGTTCTGTTCATGTCAAGATATGCCCGTTGTGCGCATAGAAGCAACGCGGCCTCGTGGTCTTCGGCAAGTTCATCGTAGCTGACAGTAAAATAGGAATACCATAGAAAGTGTTGTGCTTCTCTTGATAAATTCATCAGTTGTTCCTCTTTTCTACTGGTTTTTCACAATCGCGGTTAATCTCGATAAACAGTTCAGGGCTTACATTAAGGGCAAGGCAAATAGCGCGTAAATCATCTGCATATAGGGTTCTCTTTCCATTCATGATAGCGTTGAATGTGTTATTGGGTATTCCAGCTTTTTGGGCTACCACACATTGTTTTAGGCCGTGGCTGTCGATATACTCCCGGACTTTCTGATACACTCGCATATGTACACCTCCAAAAATCCAGAAATCCTGTAGTTACATCTATAATATCACAGTATAGCTGGTTTCGCAAGAGAAATTTACAGGATTTCTGGAATTTTTCTTTACTTTCCTGGAAAAACTGATATAATAGTTATAAAGCGAGGTGATGGATGCCATGGAGTACACGATAGGCGATAATATTCGAGCGTTTAGAAAAGAGCGTAGGTTGACCCAAAAGCAGTTATCCGAGAGACTCGGCGTATCAAGCAGCTTGGTTTCTAATTGGGAGAAAGGAATTAACAAACCCGCCGCCGATATACTTGCCGATCTATGTGCTGTTCTGGAAGTCTCACCGAGTGAATTGTTAGATGTAACATTGACTGATGATGAATTTTCAAGTCAAGAGCGAGAGGTTATTCGAGCATACCGAAGCAAGCCGGAATTACAACACGCTGTCAATGTCCTGTTAGGAGTAGAGGAAGAATAAGGTGTCACACACCTTGTAGCTGGCGTTCTCTGGCGTTTAAGAATCACACCACTTATTTTATTCACATATAAAAGTACGGCTGTGTATCGGGCGATACGCAGCCGTGTTTTATGGAAAAACCTTTTATAATAGTGAAGGCAGATAGGACTGACTTTTTTGGTCTGAAACACGTTTCTTGGTGAAGCTTCTGACACTTTCGGCAAGCGGAGCAATCTAACCGAGATTAAGAGAAGCGGCAGAATGGATGTTCTGCAAATTTGTCTTTACCGTGTTTACAGATTTACTATGGTTATTTTGAATTGCAAGACCGGTCAATATTTACCTGCAAGGTTCGACTTCACCTTGCAGTATATATAGATGGCAGCCGCTGAATCAATAAGTTCAGCGGCTGTTTGGCGTTTATCAAGTATTGGATTTTGCTTCGTATGCCTTTACAAATTGGTAATCAGGCAGTTGCGGCAAGTGTCTGTATCTGTCTAATAGATGTTGGCGTATGGCATTTATCGTGTCCGTTGTGTCGGTATTGTAACTGTTGCCAGTTTCTTTCAGAGTTTGTATTAGTTGGTACTGTGATATAAAGCTTTTAAGCTCATTTCCATTATTTTCTCCAGACTCAACGGAAAAAGATAATGTGACAAAGGGCGATGATTTTCCATCACCTACCTCGATTGTAGGCTGGAATACATCAAGAACTGTCAATAGGGCTTCAACGGGAGTTGTGGCATTTCTTGTTGGAACATCACACAACCAATCAATAGAGACCTCTAACACTTTGGCAATCTCTATTATTGTAGTAAGCCTTGGGTTTTTATGTTTTCCATTTGTTGCTTCAAATGTTGCTATTGCCTGTGATGTAACATTTGTTAATTCTGCCAGTTGCTTTTTGTTCAGGCCCTTTTTTTCACGTGCTTCTCTTAATCTATTAGGAAATTGAGAGCCTACCTCTGCCCATTCACTCATTTACAATCCCTCCGTTCTGTATGTGCCAGCTTCATTATAACGATGATAAAGTTTATTGTCAAGGATAAATTAAACTTTTGGTTGAAAAAGTTGAATAACCATATTAAAGTTGATTTATTCAAGTGCAGGGCTTATAATATGCTCATCACCGAAAATATACAGTATCGGGAGGTTACATAGAAATGCCGCCCGAGTAGGCCAATACTCGAACGGCATTTATTCGGTGAACTGTTTCCTATCATATGCGGTTCAGCCATGACTATTATAATACGTTTGGCTTGTGACCGCAAGAACAAATTGAAGTCACAAGCAGGTAACGGCTTGTGGCCAGGCAAAGGGAGGTAAACATTATGTCTGGCTTTATGGCACAATTCTTAAAGGATCTTGAAAAGGATCCGATGGTTAAGAAAACCACTTACGAAATGTTCCGGGGCAAACATCCCCAAATCACATTTCATGTAGGCGGCAACATCGAACAGGTAACGATCCTCTCGCCGGAGACATCTACGTTCAATGATTTTCTGGCGGCATTCGGACTTGATGCAGAGGAGGGCAATTAGCATGGACTCCGAAAGACTGAATAAAGTTTTAGATGCGCTGCGACCGTATGGGCTAAAACATCCGGCTCATAACAGATATGAGTGCCGGTGTCCATGTCACGATGATAAAACACCCAGTCTTATCACCTATATCAATAATGATGAATGGGTAAATATTGAGTGCATGACCGGCTGTTCAAAAGAAAATGTGTTAGGGGCTTTGGGACTAAAAAAGAAGGACCTTTACATAGGGAACAAACCGTTTAAGCCGGAAGCTGCCAAGGAAACAATATTTCCTTATAAAAAGGCAGACGGCACACTCTCGTACAACAAGAAACGGTTTGACTATGCGGACAGGCCGAAAAGTTTCCAGTTTTTCCTACCTGATGGAACATCCGGACTAAAAGGCCTACCTCACATCCCCTATAATCTTCCTGACGTAGTAAAGGCTTCAACCGTTTATTTTGTTGAGGGCGAAAAATGTGCCGACATTGTTAATAAACAAGGTTGTACGGCTACTACCCTCGATTGCGGCGCTAAGTCGAAAATGACCGAAGCGGACAAAAAATATTTTGAGGGCAAAGAGGTAATCATACTTCCCGATAATGACGAATCGGGAATGGACTACGCTCGGATGATCAAGAAGTACATTCCACAAGCAGTTATCAAGTCGCTGCCGGGGTTACCTCCGAAAGGTGATGTCTATGACTGGCTGGAGCAAGGCCACACAATGGCTGAAATTGCCGACTTGCCTGAAACCAAATTTGATGATATTGAAGATGGCGAGGATTTAGCTTCAGACTATGCTATGGATAAGCGACAGCAAAGTACTGTCCTGCTGGATATTATCAGGGATGAACAGGTTGTTCTGTTTCTGAATGAAAACAACGCGGCCTTTATCGAAGTGCCGATTGACAAGCACAAAGAAATCTATGCGTTGGACAGTACGGACTTTGAATTGTGGGCACAGCGGATTTTTTATCAAAAGACCCGGAAAGTCATTCACAAAGACAGAATGACACAGGCGATTGCTGTTCTCGTTGCCGAAACGAAGTTCGGCAATAAACCGGTCATTCCTTTGGCAAACCGTGTTGCCAGAAACAATAATGATTTTTGGTACGACCTTACAAATAAAGATTGGTCAGCGGTCAAGGTGAACTCTGAGGGCTGGTCGGTGGTTGACGATGTTCCGAAGCTGTTTTGCAGATACAGGCACCAATCTCCGCAGACGATACCACAGAGCGGTGGCGAGTTAGACAAGGTATTTCAGTACATCAACGTGACAGGCTATAAGACCTTGTTCTTGAGTTGGCTGGTGTCCTGTTTTGTGCCGGATATTCCTCACCCTATGCCGATTTTATACGGCGAAAAAGGGTCGGCCAAGAGTACGGCCTGTGTACTGCTGAAACGGTTGATTGACCCGTCCGTGTTGGATACTTTAACACTATCCAGGGATGACCGTTCGCTTGTTGTAAACTTGCAGCAGCATTATTTCCTGCCGTTTGATAATGTATCAAATATCACCAACGAGACAAGCGATACCTTATGTCGGGCAATTACGGGCGGTGCTGTTCAGCAGCGGAAGATGTTCACGAACGGTGAGGACTATATCTTTACTTTCAAGCGGTGCCTTGCTCTTAATGGGATTAACAATGTTGCAAACCGGGCGGACTTGCTTGACCGTTCCATTCTGTTTGAGTTGGAGCGTGTAAAAGAGGACAATCGAAAGGAATTGCAGGAAGTCTATCATTCCTTTGAAGCGGACAGACCGCTGCTGCTTGGCGCTATCTTTGACACACTTGTAAAGGCGATACGGCTATACCCAAACGTGAAGCTGGACAAGCTGGCTCGTATGGCTGACTTCTGCCGTTGGGGGTATGCGATTGCAGAGGCTTATGGTGGTAATGGCGATATATTTCTACAAGAATATATATCCAACCAGACTGACCAGAATACCGAAGCGCTCAACGCAGATGTTGTGGCATTCCTGCTTGTCGAGTTGATGAGAGATAAAAGCGACTGGCGGGGGCGTATATCGGATTTGTATAATGAGCTTCGAGAGGAAGCCGAGAAGCACGGTATCAACCCCAACAATAAGAGTATGCCGCAGGCTCCCAACAGCTTATCCAGACTGATGAAAGCCGTCAAGAGCAATCTTGAAGCCGTTGGCATTACGTTTGAGTTAGACAGAAAGCGGTCAACTGGAACACATATCACATTGGAAAATAATGCGATAGCTTCATTACCTCCATATCGTATAGATACCTCCAAGATTCTTGGGGCTTCTCACGGTGGAGATAGCAATGGAGGTTCCGGCGATACGAATGCTGATGAAGATTCGGAAGTAGCGTTTTGAGAAGGAGGAACAATGTTATGAATGAGATCAATTCTATTCCCATCCCGCAGAAAGCGGTCTTGTCTGTCCGTGAAGCGGCAGCATATACCAACATTGGCATCAACAAGATCGACAGTATGCTCCGCAGTCCAAACTGTCCTTTCGTGCTTTACGTTGGCACAAAGAAGCTGGTGAAGCGTAAGGAGTTCGAGAAATTTATCAGCGAGCAGTTGGTTATTTGAGGTAATGATCCATTTCGTTCGGGACTACTCATAAAATTGGCGTAGAACTATTGCGAGAAAAGGGCGCTTGTGATATACTGTACAAGGTATATTGCGCTCTTTTCTCTCTTCTTCTGAGAAAGGAGCCCAGTATGGCGAAAGACTTAAAAGGGCGGGAACTTGGAAAGGGACTATCCCAGCGCAAGGACAAAAAATACTCCGCCCGGTATGTGACTAAGAACGGCAAGCGGCTGGAAAAGTATTTTGATACTCTGCCGGAAGCCCGCAACTGGCTGGCGGATTCAAGGTATGAGGACACGCACGGCACGACAGGCATTACCTCTACCGTGACGGTAGATACATGGTTCAATTATTGGTATGACAATCTGATTGTTGACCTCTCTCCGAACACCCGGAGGAACTACAAGGAACGGTACGAGAAAAATGTAAAGCCGACCATTGGCAAGATGTGTATGTCCGATGTGAAGCCAATGCACTGCAAGATGATACTCAATAATATGATGGCTGCGTATGCCGGGTCTACGATTCGTCAGACATACATTGCCATGGGTACTATGTTCCGTGCGGCGGTGATGAACGATGTTATATCAAAACACCCAATGGACGGAGTGCGGTACACAAAGCCCGTTAAGGCAGCGAGTGACCATAGAGTGTTGAGCATAGAGGAACAGCGAAAGTTCCTTGAGGTGGCGAAGACTTCACACAACTATTACCAATATGCTTTGATTTTGGAAACGGGTCTACGGACAGGAGAAATGATCGGTCTTACATGGGATGCAGTAGACATGGTAAACAAAACCCTAACCGTGAACAAGGCTCTTGAGTTTCGGCATAAGCAGCAAGTGTGGCGTGCCGGCCCACCCAAGACACAGAGCAGTTACAGAACCATTCCTCTGACGAACCGGGCGTACAACCTGCTTCTGGAGTTGCGGGAACTGCGAAAATCGCAGAAGATGTCAAAGGACTTGGAACAGGTGTTAACCTATACAGACAGGCATACAGGGCAGACGGCAAGCCTTGATATGCGGGATTTGGTGTTCATCAATTTCCGAACGGGTATGCCAACCAAGAACAGCTCTTATGACACTCACCTCTACAAGTTGTGTGATGTAGCAGGCATACCCCCGTTTTGTATGCACACTCTACGACATACATACGCAACAAGAGCGATTGAAAGCGGAATGCCGCCGAAAGTTTTACAAAAGCTGTTGGGACACGCCAGCATTCAAACAACGATGGACACCTATGTTCATGTGACAGATGATTCATTGAGCAAGGCGGTACAGCAGTTTGAAGTAAATGGCGTAATCATGCCGTAACAAGCAGTACAACAGGGGCAGAGGTGCCCATAAACTGCCCCTGTTCTAAACAAAATGGCGTAGAAATGGCGTAAAACCATTTTGAGGCCCCGAAAAAACCTTGATAAATAAGGAGATGTAGATAAAAATGAAATTAGGTATAGTTGGCTTGCCAAATGTAGGCAAGAGCACGCTTTTTAACGCCATTACAAACGCCGGAGCGCAATCGGCAAACTATCCGTTTTGCACAATTGAGCCGAATGTCGGAGTTGTCGCGGTTCCCGACAAGCGGCTTGACAAGCTTGCCGAAATGTACGACCCGGATAAATACACGCCTGCCACGATTGAATTTGTTGATATTGCCGGTCTTGTCAAGGGCGCTTCAAAGGGCGAGGGTCTCGGAAACAAGTTTTTAAGCAATATCAGAGAATGCGACGCAATAGTTCATGTTGTGCGCTGTTTTGAAAACGATGATATTGTCCATGTTGAGGGCAATATCGATCCAAAGCGTGATATTGAAACGATAAATCTTGAGCTTATTCTTTCCGACGTTGAAATGATTGAGCGCAGAATTGAAAAAACTCAAAAGCTTATTAAAGCCGACAAAAAATATCAATCGGATCTTGACTTTTTCAAAAGAGTGCTCGACGCCCTCGACCAAGGACAATCCGCAAGAAGCGTTGAATGCACCGAAGAAGAGGCTGAGCTGCTTTCAAGTGTAGCGCTGCTTACAAATAAGCCGATAATATATGCCGCCAATATGAGCGACGATGATTTTTCAAACGGAATTGAGGAAAACAAGTATCTTAATCAGGTAAAAGAAATTGCCGAAGCCGAGCACGCGGGAGTACTGCCTATATGCGCAGGTCTTGAAGAGGAAATTGCCGATTTGGACAAGGAAGAAAAGGCAATGTTCCTTGCCGATATGGGTCTTTCAAGCTCCGGCCTTGACAGACTTATTACCGAATGCTATTCGCTGTTAGGTCTTATATCCTTCCTGACCGCCGGCAAGCAGGAGGTTCGTGCATGGACTATCAAAAACGGAACTAAAGCGCCACAGGCGGCAGGAAAAATCCACACCGACTTTGAACGCGGATTTATAAGAGCGGAGGTTATTTCATACGACGACCTTATTGCCTGCGGTTCAATGACAGCCGCTAAGGAGAAGGGTCTTGTCCGCAGCGAGGGCAAGGAATACGTTATGAAGGACGGCGACGTTGTTTTGTTCCGCTTCAATGTTTAATAGTCTTTTTTACACATATAATTTTTACAGGTACCGACTGGAGGATTTGCGATGATAAAGGATATTCAGGAAAAAATACTGAAATTAAAAAAGGAAAACGACGTCTGCATTCTCGCGCACAGCTATCAGGCGCACGAAATACTTGAAATTGCGGACTTTACGGGCGATTCGTTTCAATTGAGCGTTATGGCTCAAAAAGCGCCGCAAAAAACAATATTGATGTGTGGCGTTCGATTTATGGCAGAAACCGTAAAAATTCTCTCGCCCGACAAAAAGGTCATTCTTGTAAGCCCCGACGCCGGCTGCCCTATGGCAGAGCAAATGGACAGAGAGCTGATTTCAATCGTCAAGCAAAAATATCCCGATTACACAGTTGTCGCTTATATAAATACGACGGCTGAGCTGAAAACGATTTGCGACGTTTGCGTTACATCATCCTCCGCAGTTAAAATAGTAAATAAAATTGAAAACAACAATATTCTTTTTATTCCTGACTGCAATCTTGGCGATTACGTTTCAAAACAGCTTCCCAATAAAAACATAAAGCTGTTAAACGGAGGATGCCCGACACACGCAAGCGTAGAAAAAGCCGACGTAATAAAAGCAAAGCAAAAGCACCCGAACGCCCTTTTGCTTGTTCACCCCGAATGCCAGCCCGGCGTATGCGAAATGGCGGATTTCATCGGTTCCACCTCCGCGATTATGAATTATGCAAAGGAATCGGAAAATAAAGAGTTTATAATCGGCACAGAGATGAGCATTGCCGAGCACTTGCAGTATGAATGCCCCGACAAGCGTTTTTATTACCTGTCACAAAAGCTTATGTGCCGCAATATGCGTCTGACCACTCTTATGGACGTATATAACTGTCTAAACAACTGCGGCGGAGAGGAAATTGAGCTTGATAAGCAGACAATAGAAGACGCGCGTAAATGTATTGATAAAATGATAGAGCTCGGATAGCCTTTGTGATTTATAAAACAATGTTCAATAAACCGGTCTGTGAAACGGCAGACCGGTTTATTTTTTATTCTATAGGGATATTTAATTGTCCTATAAACATCTCTTTATGTTTTATTAGGCTTTATTTTTTAACTTAAAAGGGATACATAAATAAAAACTGCTTTTAACCGCAGCATTACCGACTTGCGCCGGTAACGCTGCTGCTTTATAATTAGGTTTTAAACGGGGGGAGCTGTCGCTCCCCCGTTTAAAACCCCCACCTGCTCGTTTAAAGAATATTTTTATTTTAAACCGCTTTACGGGCATAAAAGCTTAATTAAGAAAAATTCTTTGTCCGAGAATGATGAGGTGCAGGCGGCGCAGCATTAGCTGCGCCGCCATTTATTTATACTCCTGTTATTTTTATTCTGTCAAGCTCTATGCCGGACTGACCACTGACAATGTCCTTTATGACAAGGTTTGAGTCATCCTTCATCTCGGATTCTTTAACCACAATACTGCATTCGCCGTTTTGTATAAACGCGATGCAGTCTGAAAATCCCTTTGCCTTTATCAGACCCTCAATATTGCTTTGCTGTTGATATATGTCAGCTATCTCCTTAGCAGATTCAATAGCCTCTGTCTTAGCGCTGTCGTCCTCAGGTATTTTTTCAACAAGCTCCTTGACCATATCCACAGCCTCGTCCTGAGCCTTTTGGCGGCTTGTTCTCACCTGAGAGAAATACTCCTCACTCTCTTTGCCGCTGTCTGCGCTTTTGTTATCGCTTTTAGCGCCGCTCTTTTCGCCCCCTGTTACGCTTTCATCGCTTTGATTGCTCACAAACTGCGCCTGCCCTATCGCGCCGTCCGCGTTTGTTTTAAGAGCGTCATTGTCAGAAAACTGCCAGTTCAGATATACTGCCGCTCCAAGCGCCAATACAAGCGACGCCAGCACTATTTGTCTTTTTCCTATTTTCATTTTCATTCCTCCGTTAATTGTGATAATTTTGTTATGCAAACCTTTGCTGATGATATGTTAAGCGATTTTGTAACCGCCTCAAGCACCCTCTCCTTTGTTATTGCCTCATCGCCGCCGTCGCATACGACAACTACTCCTCGGACGTCGGGCTGATGTATTTTTAGCAGCATACCGTCCTCACTGCCGTCGGAATTTCTCACCGTGAAATACTCCGACTTCGTGCTCGAATCGGTATTTTCGTCCTTTTCTTCGCTGTTTTCCGTTCGGTTTACGGCATATATATTTTCGTTTCCGTTGTCAAGAGTCAAAAACACCTCGGTTCTGCCTGCGCCCTCTATCTTTGATATTATATCGCGAAGGCTCTTTTCAACCGATTCCTTATATTCCGAAAGCCCTGCTACAACACCCGACTGCACATTTGACTGTTCGCTGCTATTATCCTCTCGGCTGCCGTGAGCAAAAAAATTTGATATAAATATCAGTGCTATGCCGGCTGCTCCAAGGACTATTATCAGCTTTTTTATTTTTTCGTCCTTGAAAAGCCCCGAAAGCCTGCCGCTTATCCTGCTTTTCTTCTCATCTGTCATCCTTGCTCTCTCCGATCACAATGATTTTGCATTCCAAGCCGAGATCACCTTTTATCCTGTTTTTAATTTTTAGCGACTGCCCTCTGTCCCTTTCATTAATGTATATTACCGATTCTATACCCGTTATGTCACTTAATTTGTCGCTATCTGTGTTTATTTCAATTTTTTCTGCGCTTATTCCCATATCGCTAAGCTGCCTTTCAACAAGCTGCTCCACATTCCTTTTCGCAAGCTGCGTGCTGTCAAGCTGTACCTGCTGTTCAAGCTCGTCTATATCTGCGCTCTGCGGTACTTTCACCGCGTCTATTTCACCGGCGACGGAATTGACTATTCCTCCAAGCGGAATTATTATTACGCCCACCATAAATACTCCCACCGCAAACCTTACTATTTTTGATATTCTGTCCTTGGGCAAAAGCATCTCGCATATCAGGCAGACAGCCGCCCCTGCACAGACCGTGCAAGCCCATGCTATTACATCTGACATTTTACGAACCTCCCATTATAAGCAAAACCGCCGTTGAAATTATTACCACCGTCATACAGCACAAAAGCAAAACAAGCATAAGCGTTACCACCTTTTTAACGCCCTGTAAAAGCGAGCAGGGAACGCCGAGCGAAAATATCTCTGCGACTGCAAGTCCTGCGCTTATCGTTAAAAGCCATATTATGCACTTTATTATCGCCGGAAGATACAACGCCGCGGTACCAATTATCGCAAAAACACCAACGCCCGATTTAAGCAGCTTAAGACTGCTTTGAACCGTCAAAAAAGCGTCGCTTAAAGCTCCGCCGACAACCGGAACAAAAGAGCTTATTGCAAATTTTGCCGCCTTTATTCCGGCGTTATCCGCCGCAGTGCCTATAAAGCTGTGGAACGAAAGCACAGACACAAACAACGACATCATAAAGGATATTATCCACTTAAATGCGGAATGGACGAAGCCTATTATCCCGTTTAGCTTTATTTTTTCGCATAAAGAGGATATTACCGTTATGCCGAGCAGCATATTAAGCACCGGCGACAAAAGCCTCTGCCCTATCTGCGAGATTATCTCTCCCGACAGCATAACGGTGCTGTAATACGACGCGCCCGTAACGGCGTTTCCGGAGGCAACAAGCACTCCTGCCATTATCGGAATATACATAAGCATAAAGCCCGCTCCGTTTTTTATTGCCGCTATTCCCTCATCAAGCGTAGCGGCTACAGGGAAAACTATTACGGAGCTCAGACACAATGCCGTTATTACCGCTACCGTGCCGTCAAGGGGTGATGAGTCCGAATTATTTTTCATACAATCGGCAAGGGCGCAGAAAATTATTATTCCTATCAAAGTCATCATACAGGCAAGCGGCTGAGTTGCGGATTCTCCCGTAATATTTAATATTTCGGCGGTCAACGCGCCTAAGCTTAAGCTGTTTAGCTGTTTCCAGTCAGGAAAATTGACGCCCAAATTATTAAGACTTTCCTTTGCGCTGTCGGACAGAGAGTAATAAAGCTCCTGAGCGCCGCTTTTTTCCAATTCCGATTGATAATATTCATCTATTATTTTCGCTTCATCGTCCGCAGCCTTTGCCGGAGATACAGACAAAATGCAGATTACAATGACAAAAGCCGCCGTTAAAATTCTTTTCATTTTAAACACCGCTATCCGCCCGTTATTTTTATCGCGGAATTTATAATTTCCTCCAAAACCGGCAGGCAAAGCAAAACTACCGCCACTCTGCCGGCAAGCTCTATTTTACCTGCCAAGGCGCTTTGACCTGAATCGCGACATGAATCGGCGCTGAATCGGCAGATATAGCAAACGCCGATTGACTTTAAAAGTATTCCTATGTTTTTTCCTGCCGCGCCGGTAAGCGAGGAGAGCCTTTTTAGCAGAGATATTGCCGGAGATATGGATGAAAGCACTGCCGCAAAAATTATAACGCCGGTGACGGTTGCCGTAAGCAGAGCCATTTCAGGATTATATTTTTTAAGCAGCACCGCAAACACAGCCGCAGTAACGGCAACAACGCATATAATAAAAATATCCATATCAAAGCCCAAACAGCGTCTTAATGGTATTGAACAAGCCGCTTATTTCATAAACTATCATAAGCAATACAACAATAAGTCCGGCAAGCGTAGTCATCATTGCCTGTTCCTCTCTGCCGGATCTTATCAGAACCTGATTAAGCACAGCAACAATAATGCCTATCGCGGCTATTCTAAATATCAAATCAACATTCATTTTATTTCATCCTTTACAAGAAAAACAATCCCGCGCCTATGCCGGAAAAGGTTCCGAGCAGCTTATACAGCCTTGATTTTTTTGCGGCCTCTTCTCTCTGACTCGATAAAATTCGGTTTACAACAGATATATACAACTCACAGTGAGAAATCTCGCCGTCGCAGTCGAAGCTGCCGAAGCCCGATAAAAAATCATAAACCGTCTTTTTGTCCTCAAGCTTGAGTCCGTATGACCTCGGAATTGAGCCCACAGCCATTTTTGCCGCTTCCTTTGCGCCGAGCCTCGGTGTGCTTTCTCTCATAACCTCAAGCATACCGGACAGCATTTTTTCATCGCTCTTTAATATCTGAGAAGCGTCGTCCATAGTGTAACTGAGCCTATCGCGCACAGTGGTAAGAAACAAAAGCAGGCGCTCAAAAAATATTATTCTGTTTGTTGTTCTTTGAGAAATCATTGCTCCCGACAACGTGCCGGCGATAATTATCATAATTATTCCTGCCGCCTTGAGCATAAAGCAGCTCCTCTCCCTTTACTATTTCCTTTATTTCACCAGGAGCTTTTCTGTCGTGTAGGAATACCACTCTGCCAAACGCTCCGCTCCTTATAAGCGCGGCGCCCTGCGGCTTTTTTAAAAGCTCCTCTCTGTTTGATGCGTGGATTGAGGCTATTACCTTGACGCCCGCGTTAAGGCTTTGTTCAAGCAGCTCAGCCTCTCTTGACGAGCCGACCTCGTCGCAGATTATATAATCGGGCGAAAGACATCTTACGGCCTGCATTATTCCGTCTGTCTTTGAAAATCCGTTAAGCACATCGCAAAGTCCAATGTCGTTTCCTTGAATGCCGCAATAGCTTCCGGCAATCTCTCCCCTTTCGTCAATTATTACGGTTTTCTTTCCGCCGGAGGTTGAAAGCTGTCTTGCTGTATCTCTTAAAAGCGTTGTTTTTCCGCAAAGCGGTGGGCCGCAGATGAGCATACCGCAGTCGTATCTGTTTATGTACTCCATCAATCTGTCGGCGCAGCCGAATATTTCACGGGCAATTCGCACATTTATGCCTGAAATATCACGCAGGCTGTAAACTTCTCCGTTTTTATATACTGCTGTCGCGCAAAGTCCGGCTCTGTGACCGCCCTTTAGTGTTATAAAGCCCTGCTTTATCTCGTTTTGCCTGCTGTAAACCGAGTAACAGCAAAGGCTGTTGAAGCATTCAAAAATATCCTTTTGGGAAGTAACAAGCATCTTCCCGGGAATCATATCTTTTACCGCTCTTGAGTCCGACGTTAAAAAAAGCTGTCCTTCGGCGGTGTAAAGCATAACGGGTCTGTTCACCCTCAGTCTTATCTCACATACGGTTCTCTTAACATCACCGCTTATCGGCGCAAGGCGCTCATACAAGCGCTTTCCGAGTGCTGACGCGGCAGTGTTAAATCTGCCCTCAAGATTACCGCTTCCTGTCATTTTTATCATCCTTTCGGTCTGTATTCATTTAATTATATGGACGAGTTTACGGAAATATGATAAGCAGAAGCAGAAGATTTGAAAGCAGGTTCGAGAGTTATATTTATTTAATTCGGTATGATGATAAGAGGGAGTGAGAATATTCAGGCGTGTTATAAAAGGCGCTTTGCGCCCCACTTTGATTTTTGCTAACGAGAATAATTTTTTGGCAAAATTACTTGACTAATCACCTGCAATGTGATATTATAATTTAGCTGACTGCACGGAGGGGTGTCCGAGCGGTTTAAGGAGCTAGTCTTGAAAACTAGTGATTCCGAAAGGAACCAAGGGTTCGAATCCCTTCCCCTCCGCCAATTATTTTTATAATCTTATTTTTGCCATACGGAGGATTACTCAAGTGGTGAAGAGGCTCCCCTGCTAAGGGAGTAGGTCGGGTAACCGGCGCGAGGGTTCAAATCCCTTGTCCTCCGCCAAGAAAAAAGCACTTGCCTTGGCAAGTGCTTTTTTCGTAATAATTAACTGTGTTTCCGTAGCTCAGCCGGATAGAGCGACCGCCTCCTAAGCGGTAGGTCGGGTGTTCGAATCACCTCGGGAACGCCAATGGAGATGTACCCAAGTGGCTGAAGGGTCCGCACTCGAAATGCGGTAGGCCGGGCGTTACTCGGCGCGAGAGTTCAAATCTCTCCATCTCCGCCAAAAGCATAAAAACCGCCATTATAGGCGGTTTTTGTGTTTTTATATACGCTTTATACACGTTTTTTACTTTATATTATCTAAAATCTTAAATTGTACGCACAAAAATTATTTAGCTTAAATTCGTGCCGAAATCTGCAATAGATTTCAAAAAATTTAAATTTCAGAGCGGTTATATTATCAAAATATAAGGATTCATCGCACTGTCAAGTCTGCTTAAATAAGCAAGCACATTATCCTCAGATACCGCTACACAGCCTGCCGTCGGAGAAGCGCCGACATGGAAAAATATTGCCGAGCCCTTTCCCGGAATTATCGGATTTGAATTGTAATCTATTACAAATCCGTATTTATAGCTGTCGTAATAGCTTATCATATGCTCGGCGCTGTTCCAGTCCATATCGTCGGTACCTTCTACACGCTGATTATAATATTTGGAATTCGGGTCGTCTACCCAATATGTGTCGCCGGTCACCTGAAACGAGGTGAGACCCGACTGCGGTTTTGAGTCTATATAGAACATATCCCCAACCGGGAAAAGCCCAAACGGAGTTTTATAATCGCCCTCGGTCGATTTATTATCTACCCCGTTTATTCCGACAAAGCCGTAGCAGGTAAGCCCTGTATCAAGCCATTCGCCGCCCTGATTTTCATACATAGACACCGAAGCGTTGTTTCCGCTTGATTCAACAACTATAAGCTGTTTTGCGGATATATCGTTTACGCTGTATCCTGCCGTTAAAAGAGCATTGGAAAGTGCATCAGGCACGCTTTTGGCAGACTCCGTTTCAAATTCATCCGACGGCAAGGTATCTCCCTCCGTCGCCTGCACTACCTCCTCAGTGCTTTTTTCATTAACGGGCCGCGTTTGTTCTTTAGAGCCTGTTTCCTTTTCTGTCTTTTCTGTTGCTGCGGTTTCGGACGCGGCGGTTTCCGTAATCGGCTTCATAGCAGTAACGGCGCCGTCGTCATTTTGATTTTGCAGTGCAAAGCACAGCACAAGCAATACCACGGCGATTACAAAAAGAACCGCAACAAGAGAGTACATTATTATAATCTTTGTATTTCTTTTGTTTTTTTCGTTTTCTTCCATGAAATCACCATTTAAGAGATTATAATAACGGGATTCTTGCTTTGGTCAAGGTAGGACAGCAGTCTTATCATATTTGACGCAGTTATGTCAATACATCCCAAGGTCGGCTGAGGAGTACCGTTATATCCGCAAATTGTAATTACCGAACCCATACCCGGCGTTGCGCTGTTAGGAGTTTTTCCGTCGCCGTTATGCTCAATAAAAATATTATAATTATAAATATTTTGCCGTGCAAATTGCGAATATGTATCCTCGGCATCCGAGCCTGTATATTGTAATTTTGTTGTCAGGCAGTTATAAAATCTTGAATTTGAATCGCTTACAAATATAGAGCCGTTTTGCACCGGCGAAAAGTCAAGCTTTGTGTTCGGCTTTGATAATCCGTAACAAAAGCCTAAATCAAACTGACCCTTTGGCGTTACACTTTTGCCCTCGCCGTAATTGTAGCCTACTCCGTTTTTGCCTACTGTCGCGTTGGCGCTCATCAGGCTGACCCATTTTCCGTTCTGCCACTCATACAGTGTAAGCTCGGCATAGCATCCGCTTGATACAACCTCTACTTTCTGGTCGTAATAGTCGGGATTTTCCATACTCTCAGTTTCTTGTGAGGTCGGCTGAGTAGGCGGCTGTGTTGCGGCCTCTGTAGGATTTTCAGGCAGCGTTTCCTGCTCAGGCTGAGTTACGCTTTGAGATGCGCTGCTCGTTCCGGGAGCAAGCGCGTTGTCTATATTATTTTCGTCCTTTTTACCGCCAAGGATACCGGAAAGGAATAATATTCCAAAAACAATGACGGCAATAATCAGCACAGCGGCTGAAGCAAGGACGATATATATTACCTTTTTGTCGGATTTATTTCCTCCGCTTCTGTTTATCGGCATATTTTGATTATTATAGCTTGCCGGATTATTTGGATATACATTATTATATGCGCCGCTAATCTGACCGCCGCGGTTGCTATTATAGCCCGAATTATTCATATTCGCGCTATTAAATTGACCGCCCTGAGTGAATTTACCGTAAGGGTTTGGCTGTGCGTTACTGTTAAACTGATTTACATTATTATTTCTGACGTCCTGAGCCTGACGGACATTGCCGGAAGGGTTATTTCCCGTATTATTTATCGGCATATGTTTTTCAGCGTCAGAATTGCCTGTCGCAGTGCCGCCGATATTTTGAACCTTTACTCCGCATTTATTGCAGAATTTTTGTCCCGGAGCAAGTTGGTTGCCGCAGTTTCTGCAAAATGGCATAATCATCACCTCATAAGTTTAATTTTATTTACTTTAATATAATATAACATATTTCGCCTTAATTCAACATATTAATAAAAAGTAAGAGAAAAGGCGCAAAGTATGCTGCGTTTTTTACATTTTGTTTTCAGGCGAAAGCACGAAAAGGCTTAATAAGCCTCGCTATAGTTCCCCCCGTCGCACGGAGCAAAGCTCCGCAGCAATCCGGCGCGGGATATTCTCCAGCGCAGGATTGCTGTGACGCCGCCGGTACCGGCGGCGTCAGGCGACGGGGGGTAGTTTACGCACATAACCTTTTCTTCGCCGTTTGATAAGCATTTCCTAAAACGAAACTGTATGTCAGTCGTACTTGCATTAAAAAACAAGCCTTAAGAATAAATATTAAATAAAATATTTATTCGGAGGGTCTGTATGTTATTTAATATCTTTGAAAGCCTTAGCAGCTTCTTTCTGTTCTTCATTCTCCACGTTACCGGCTCAAGCGCGTTTCCGAGACCTCTAAGCGCAAAGGAGGAGGCGGAATGTCTTGAAAAAATGCGCCTCGGCGACAAGGAAGCAAAAAATATGCTTGTTGAACATAATCTACGCCTTGTTGCGCACATCATAAAAAAATATTACGCGTCGGCAAGCGACCAGGACGACCTCGTATCAATCGGCACAGTAGGGCTTATAAAGGCTGTGAACACATTTAATCCCGAAAAAAAGATTAAGCTTTCAAGCTATGCGTCAAGGTGCATCGAAAACGAAATACTAATGCACTTTCGCTCCGTTAAAAAGCGCGCGCAGGATATATCTCTGAACGAGACCATAGACTCCGACAAGGACGGCAATCCGCTTACGCTTATGGATATAATGTCTTGCGAGGATAATATAGTAGAGGAGCTTGACGCGAAAATAAAATCAGTGCAGGTAAAAAAATTCATCAACACAGAGCTGACGCCGAGAGAGCGCCGAATTATAATTCTGCGCTACGGTCTTAACGACGAAAACCCTCTGACGCAAAGAGAGGTTGCTCAAATGCTGAACATATCGAGGTCATACGTTTCAAGAATTGAAACAAAAGCGCTTAAAAAGCTGAAAAAATGCTTTGACCGTGAAAACGGCTGAGCCTGTAAACAGGCAAAAGCCAAAACTTATGGGATACAGAAAAAAAGAGCCGACTGCCGCTCGGCAAATCAGCTCTTAATATCCTTTTATTTTTGTACCGCTTTCGCGGATATGATTATTTTACTTCCTGTATCCAGCCGAATTTATCCTCTACCTTGCCCCACTGGATGCCGGTAAGCTCGTTATAAAGCCTCTGCGAAATCGGTCCTATCTCGCCGTTGTTAAACTGCATAACCTTGTCGCCCCACTTTAGCTCGCCAATCGGCGAGATAACCGCGGCCGTACCTGTTCCGAACGCTTCCTTAAGCTGTCCGTTATCATATGCCTGCGCAACCTCCTCGATTGAAAGCCTTCTCTCGGAAACATTGTATCCCCATGAACGCAAAAGCTCAATTGACGACATTCTCGTTATACCGGAAAGAATAGAGCCCTGAAGCGCCGGCGTTACAACCTCATCGCCTATAACGAAAAATACGTTCATCGTGCCTACTTCTTCAATATATTTTCTTTCAACACCGTCAAGCCATAAAACCTGAGTATATCCGAGCTTTTCGCTCTCGTCCTGAGCCTTGAGCGAAGCGGCGTAATTGCCGGCTGTCTTTGTAAAGCCCATACCGCCCTTTACGGCGCGAACATAATTCTTTTCAACATAAATTTTTACAGGGTCGAGTCCCTCCGGATAATACGCGCCCGATGGTGAGCAGATTACCATATATGTAAGATGATCGGCGGGATGAACGCCGATGAACGGGTCTGTCGCGAAAATAAACGGACGCAGATAAAGCGACGCGCCCTCTGCATGAGGAACCCAATCCTTCTCGATTTCAACAAGCTTTTTAATCGCCTCAACGCAAAATTCCTCGTCAATTTTCGGAATGCAAAGCCTCTCGTTAGATACGTTGAGCCTTGCCATATTCTTTTCCGGCCTGAACAAAACAATCCTGCCGTCTTCTGTTCTGTATGCCTTCATACCCTCAAATACTTCCTGACCGTAATGCAGGCACATTGCGGAAGGCATAAGCTCAATCGGTCCATAAGGGACGATTCTCGGATCATGCCAGCCCTGACCCTTATCATAGTTCATTACAAACATATGGTCAGAGAAAATTTTTCCGAATCCGAGCTTGCTTTCGTCCGCCGGCTTTTCTTTCGGCGTTTTAGTAAGTTCTATTTTGATCTCCTGCATAATAAATGACCTTCTCTCTTAAATTATCAGATATATTGTACCATAGTGTTCGTCAATATGCAAGTGCGGCATAACAAAATTTCATTTTGTATCATTCTGCGCGTATCACGGCATAATATCGGACATATCCTTCGGCATTGGCGATTCAAAGCAAAGCGTTTTATTCAGGATAGGATGTTTGAATGAGATTTTTGCACAATGCAGAGCCTGCCGTTTTATTCTGTCTAAACTGCCGCCGTACATATCGTCGCCCTCCAACGGATGACCGATGTACGAAAAATGTACTCGTATTTGGTGCGTGCGCCCTGTTTCAAGCTTTACGGATACAAGCGTAAGACCGTTCGCCGTTTTAATCGGTGTGTAGTTTGTTACAGCTGCGGTGCCGTTTTTAGAAACGCAGCGCTTAATTATACTGCCGCCCATTCTCGCTATGGGAGCGTCTATTCTTCCGGGCTCGCTTATCGTTCCGCTGCATATTGCAATGTAGGTCTTATCAATTGTGCCGGCTGCGTTTTCGGCGGCATAGGCGTTTTTAGCAACAAGCACAAGCCCCGAAGTATCTCTGTCGAGCCGATTTATTATGCTTATTGAATAGCAGTCGCTTATACTGCGCATATATTTTACTATACCGTTTGCAAGAGTGTCGTTTATATGAATATTCGACGTAGGATGCACCGGCACCCCGTATCCCTTATTCAAAAGCAGGTAATGCTCGTCCTCATAAAATATATCAAGCGGTATATCGCCCGGCTCCATTTCACACCTCGGCGCCGGCAAGGAAATCCTTATTCTCTGTCCACGCGCTATTTTATCAACCGTCCTTATCATCGCTCCGTCAGCCGTAATTCCGTTATTTACGCGCTTAGCGTTTCTTATTATTCTTTGCGACACATTCTTTGTTCTGTGCAAAAAGCTTCCAAGCAGCATACCGTCACACTCGGCAGGCACAGTAAAAATCAGCTCTTTGGCCGCCTTAACCGATTGCATTGTTTTTCACCAAAACGCAGAGCACCAAAGCGCCTGTCTGTAAAATAAATATAAGCGGAATGCCGAGCATAAATTTAAGCTTCCTCGTCTTGTGACGGATTATCTGCATAGTTATATACATTGCTGCACTGCCGCCGAGAGCCGCCAAAATCAGCAGTGTGCTCTCCTTAATTCTCCATTTAAAATGCGCCGCCTTATACTTGTCAACAACGGTTACTATTATTGAAATAACGCTTATTGCAACAATCCAGCAAATTAATACGACAGTTATCGCACTCATAGTATTTTAACGCTCCTTTTTGCATAGATATATAAAAAAAAGAAAAGGAAGTGCCGGTGTGAAAAACGAAAGATATATTCATACTCCGCTCATAATCGCTCTTGTTCTGCTTTTAGGAACAGTCGGCTTTATGTGGAAATTTGCGCCCGATTCAGCAGTGACGACCATGTCAAATGAGAATGAGGATAAAAATGCTGTATCAACAGCGGCAAAAAGCACAAATAACCAAAGCAGCTCATCCGACAGCGGCAAAAAGTCCGAGAGCGGGCAGAAAAAGGAAATGCTTGCGGTATGGGTTCCTTATATGTCGCTCAGCGTTGCCGACGACCCCGGAGAGGAAAACTTTAAAAATAAATTTGATAATATAGTAAGCACAGCCAAAAAGCACAATATTAACGCGCTTATAGTCCATATAAGGCCGTGCGGAGATTCAATGTTTCTATCTGACTATTTTCCCTACTCGCACATACTGACGGGAAAGCAGGGAAAGGACCCCGGCTATGACGCTATGAAATATATGATTGAAAGCACTCACAATGCCGGAATGGAATTTCACGCGTGGGTAAATCCCCTGCGCATCAAAATAAACGACACTCCGCCCACGCTTTCGGAATACAGTCCGTACAGCATATGGCAAAATGATGACGATGAAAGCAACGACAGATACACAATGGAATATGACGGCGGAATATATCTGAATCCGGCTTATCCTGAAGTGAGAGAGTATATAATAGGCTCGATAAAGGAAATCGCGTCACGATATGATGTTGACGGCATTCAATTTGACGATTACTTTTATCCCGATTCAAGCGAGGATTACGACCAGGCGGAGTATGAAAGCTACATAGAAAGCCTCGACGGTGCTGACGCAATGAGTCATCTAAACTGGCGCACATCAAACATAAACTCGCTTATCAGCGGAGTTTACAGCGCGATAAAATCAGTTAAAAGCGATATAGTTTTCGGCATATCGCCGCAGGGCAATATAGACAACGACATTGAAATGGGAGCAGACGTTTATTCGTGGGGCAGCATTGAGGGGTACTGCGATTATCTTTGTCCGCAAAATTATTTCAGTCAAAAGCACAACACCCTGCCGTTTAATACAGCCGTGGACAATTGGAGAAAGCTTGTAAGCTGTGAAAAGGTAAAGCTTTATATCGGTCTTGGGCTTTACAAGGCGGGAAGCGACGCTGACGACGGCACATGGCTTGACAGCGACGAAAATATAAAATCGCAAATCGAATACGGCAGAAGCAAGGGCGCGGACGGGTTTATGCTATACTCATTCGATTATCTTGAAAACGAGCAAACGCAGGCAGAGGTCAAGAACGCTATGAATTATTTAAGCTCCTGAACGCCGAGACAGCCGGCGCCCGTAATTTCTTCAAGTCTTACGTTTATCAGCCTGTTTGAAACATCCTCGTCTGTTTTTAAATACACCTGAGTGTAATTTGCCGTGTAGCCTTCAAACAAGCCGTCCTGTCTTCTTGTTTCAAACAAAACTCCTTCTACTCTGCCGAGCTGTGTTTTTAAAAACTCCTGTCTGAGCGCCTCCGCTCGGCTTATCATTATTTTTGAACGCCTGTCCTTGTCCTGCTTTGAAACCTGATTCGGCGCTCTGTCAGCTGCGGTACCGGGTCGGCGGGAATAGGCAAAGGTGTGTACTCTCGCGAATTTCACCCGATTTACAAACTCAAGCGATTGTAAAAATTCATCCTCTGTTTCACCTGGGAATCCGACCATTACATCTGTTGTTATGGAACAATTTTTAAAGTATTTGCGTAAATTATTAACGATCGCCATATATTCCTGCGAATTATAATGGCGGTTCATTCTTTTCAAGGTTGCATCACAGCCGCTTTGCAGCGACAGGTGAAACTGCGGACAAAGCTTCCTTTGCGTCGATAATTCGGCAACGGTTTTTTCGTCCATTCGCTCAGGCTCAAGCGAGCCGAGCCTAACACGCTCTATCCCGTCTACCGAGCAGGCGGCTTTAACGGCGTGTGCTATATCAACTCCGCCAAGATCGTTTCCGTATGCGGACAGGTTGATGCCGACAAGCACGACCTCCTTGTATCCGTTTTCGGCAAGGGCGCGAACCTCGCTTAAAAGCTCAGAAATCGGCTTTGAGCGAACTCTTCCCCTTGCATACGGAATTATACAATAAGAGCAAAACCGATTGCAGCCGTCCTCTATTTTAACAAAGGCTCTTGTTCTCTCGTTGAATGAATTGACCTGCATTTTTTCAAATCTTAGGTCGTTTTTGTGCGGAGTTATCTTTACAATGCGTTCTCCCGTTGTTATGTATTCGTTTATAAGCGGAACAAGCTCGCTTCTGTATTTATTGCCCATTATTATATCTGCACCGTCAAAGCCTTCAAAAGCATCGGGAAACGCCTGCGGCATACAGCCTGTTAAAACCGTTATTGCCTTTGGATTTTCCCGCTTTATCCTCCTTATCAGCTTCAGCGCCTTGCTGTCGCTCACAGAGGTTACGGTGCAGGAATTAATTATAATTATATCGGATAATTTATACAGCGGCTCGTACTCAAAGCCTGCGCAAAGCATAGCGTCGTTCATTATCTGACTTTCATATTGATTGACCTTGCAGCCAAGAGTAATTATCGAAAATTTCATTATTATATCCTCTCCGTTCATCGTTTAGTCGGTCAAAGCTGCCGATATTTTTATGTGCTAAACGCATTTTGGAATACCGGCGCACTGCGAGTATATTAAAGATTATAGCGCCAAATTATCACTGAAACGCAGCACAAACGCAAGGCTAAATATAAAACAATTTTTGCGGTTCTTTGATAATTTGACTATAATAAATGTTGTTAAAAAGCGAAATTTTTGGATAAATGAGGAAAACTTTTTTTACCGATTGAAATTTAATATCAGCAGTGCTAAAATATAGACAAACAAAATATCACGGAGGGAATTTTTATGTACTCGAAAATGATTGCAATTCCTGATTTGGAAGCTGCAAAAAAATTCGTAAACATTACTAACAAATTCAGGGACGCTACAATGAAGATAACAAGCGGCTATTACGTGATTGACCCCCGCTCTATCATGGGTGTTCTCAGTCTTGAGCTAAACAAGCCATTTCAGTTTGAGGCCTGCGATAATGTTCCAAGCGAATTGATTTCAGAGATTTCACAGTTTGAAGTTTCTGTCGGATGATCGTTTAAAAAAGATTATCCTGTAAATCGCTTTAACAATTTGTTTTAAACAACTATCAACTATTATAATTTTGGGCTTAAAAAAAGTCAATATTTAAGGCGGCGCCGATAAAGCTTTAATCGGTCGCCGCCTTTGTTTTTGCGGTTTAAGCAGATGAAATTGCGAAAAATGCCATAAAAAAACACCGGAGCAAATACAAATCTGCTCCGGTTGGTGCCGGTGGCGGGACTTGAACCCGCACGGTATCGCTACCAATGGATTTTGAGTCCACCTCGTCTGCCAATTCCAACACACCGGCAAATATATCATCATACGGCGAATTACATATTCACCGTATGATGACGCTTTTTAATCAATGTGCCGTCCTTTTGACAACAAGAGTTATTATATAGTATTTATACGCAAAAATCAAGAGCTTTTTTTAATTTAACGCATACATTTTTAAAATCAGGGAAGCTTGAAGGAATCGGCTATCTTATCTATATAGCTCATACAATTGTCATAGCTCTCCTTTGCCTTTTCATCATCCTCCGGATACTGTGGATCCTCGGTAAATTTTAAAATATAGTTGGCAATTCCGTCTGTGCCGAGCAGCTTATATCTTTTATATGGTATCTCCTGCTGCGCGTTGTCAATAAATATGTTAGCAAGAAGTCCCTGCTGATCGCCGTATTTTTCATAAATATATTTATCGTAAATATATACTATACTGTCGTTTCCTCTAATCTCTATCGAGTCCTCTATCTCGGCAGGGATAGTCAGCTGATAGCCGTAATTTTCGTTCTTATATACTCCGTCTATCATACTGTTGTTATAAATATTTGCCAAAGCCTTTGTAGGTTCGTTCGCGTCAGTTTCACTCGGCGTATTTACTATACTTTTACTTGAGTTGCACGAGCAGCCTACAAGTATTGTCAGCGCAAGCAGCGCGGCAGATATTATTGTGATTAATCTTTTGGCCATTTCTTTCACCTTTCTAAAACAAACTTCAAATTTTCAACTATTATATCACAGAAGGACAAACATTTCAAGAACTCTAAGTAAAGTCACAATGATTGTCAATATAGCTTAAAATCCGTGACATCAGCAAAAACGGCGCAGTAAAGCTTGACTGCGCCGTTTTGATTTTTATTGTAATTTTTTAAATATACTGGCAAAAGCCCTTGAGATCCTCAGGAAGCTCAGACTCGTCGGCGGAAATCAAAAGCGTTATTTTTGTTTCTGCCTTTTCTGCGAGAACGCTCAGCTTTTTGGCGAGATCGTCAAGCAACGCAAAATCTTTTCCGCATATTTTGAATGTTGAATCAACAAAAATATCTGTTACATCATAGTTGCCGGCACAAATTCCGCAAATGAAGCCGTAAAGCACGTCATATCCCTGTACCTCATACTGGTCGGTGTCGATAAGGCGAGCCTTGTGAGTAACGTCAAAGGTGAGCTTTGCGCCCTTTTCAATTACAACAACATTGCCGTTAGAGGTTGCGACAGCCTCGTTGGCAAGAGATATTAATTTTTTTGTTTTGCCGGTTCCTTTTTTTCCTATAAGCAAAGTTACCATAAAAATTGCCTCCTTATATATTGACCGCATAAGCGGCTGATTCCGTTTAAAGTGTGGTCGTCAGATTAAAGTCTTGCCTCAAGAGCGGATTTCTGCTCCTCGTATCCGGGCTTACCAAGAAGCGCGAACATATTTTTCTTGTAGCTTTCAACTCCCGGCTGATTAAATGGATTAACGCCGAGCATATAGCCGCTTATAGCGCACGCCTTTTCAAAGAAATAGATGAGATAACCAAGCTCGGATTCATCCATTCTCTCGGCTGTTAAAACTATGTTCGGAACGCCGCCGTCGTTGTGCGCAAGCACCGTTCCCTGAAACGCTTTTTTATTTACAAAATCAACTGTTTTTCCGGAAAGGAAGTTGAGCCCGTCAACATTTTCAGGATCCGTGCCGATTGTTATTGTCCTCTTTGGCTCCTCAAAAAGAACTACGGTCTCAAAAAGTATCCTTCTTCCCTCCTGGATATACTGTCCCATTGAGTGAAGATCCGTTGAGAAGGTAACCGAAGCCGGAAAAATTCCCTTGTTATCCTTGCCCTCGCTCTCGCCAAAGAGCTGCTTATACCACTCAGACATCATAGTAAACGCCGGCTCATAGCTTACAAGAATTTCGGTTGAGTATCCCTTTGCATAAAGTATATTGCGTATAGCCGCGTACTTGTAGCAGTCGTTAGTTGATAAATCACAATTGTTAAGCTCGTCCTGAGCCTTCCTCGCGCCTGCCATAAGCGCGTCAATATCAGCGCCCGATACGGCAATAGGAAGAAGTCCCACGGCAGTTAAAACAGAAAAGCGTCCGCCTACGTCGTCAGGAACAACAAAGGTTTCATAGCCCTCCTTATCGGCAAGGCTCTTCAGCGTTCCCTTTGCCCTGTCGGTCGTGCAGAATATTCTTTCTCTTGCACCATCTTTGCCGTATTTCTTCTCAAGCATATCTCTGAGAACACGGAAAGCTATTGCGGGCTCTGTGGTTGTGCCGGACTTTGAAATCATATTGATTGAAACGTCCCTGCCCTCGCATATTTCAAGCAATTCGGACAGTGCGGTCGAGCTTATGCTGTTTCCTGTGTAGTATATATCCGGCGTATCCTTTTTAAGGGCGTTGTAATTAGGTGATTTAATAAATTCTATAGCGGCTCTTGCTCCCAAATATGAACCGCCTATTCCTATTACAATAAAAACATCGGAATTGTTCTTTATTTTTTCGGCAGCCTTTTTTATCCTTGCAAACTCATCCTTGTCGTAATCGGCAGGAAGAGTGAGCCAGCCGAGAAAATCGCTTCCCTGACCGGTTTTTGAATGCAGCGTTTCGTGAGCCGCCTTTACTTTTGATTCTATTGCAGCATACTCGCCGTCGTTAATAAAGTCGCGAAGATGCTTGTCGCTTAATTTTGTTGCCATATTGTCGTCCCCCTTGATAAACATATGTTGTGTCTTGTTGTTACTATTTTACAATATTATCTGCATTTTTGCAACACCTGTTTTTTAATATATAGGTATATGTTACATAATTCCCGTTATATGCTTTGATTTGCGCAAGTATAAAGTTTTTACTTTACATTTTCACCGCCGGCTTGTTATAATAAACAAAAGAGCTCATTTTTCAGAGCAAATCGAAAGGTAGTTTTATTATGCTTAAAAACAAAACAGTTATTTTAGGCGTAAGCGGCGGAATTGCGGCTTACAAAATACCGAATCTCGCAAGTATGCTCGTTAAGCAGGGCTGCGACGTCAATGTGCTTATGACCGAAAACGCAGCCAAATTTATTACCCCAAATACATTTGAGGCTCTCACCTCAAACAGATGTATAATCGACACCTTTGACCGCAATCATCCAATGGAGATAAAGCATATTTCCCTTGCCTCAAAGGCGGACTACCTTCTTATTGCGCCGGCAAGCGCAAACATAATCGGTAAAATCGCAAACGGAATAGCGGACGATATGCTTACAACAACAGCTATGGCTTGCGGCTGTCCTATAGCGCTTGCTCCGGCGATGAACGAAAAAATGTATGAAAATCCGATTGTTCAGGAAAACATAAAAAAACTTAAAAGCTTTGGATATACTATTATTGAGCCAAACGTAGGCTACCTTGCCTGCAAAGCCTTTGGCAAGGGAAAAATGCCGGAGCCTGAAGAGCTTTATATGTATATTGAAAGAGAGCTTGCGCATAAAAAGGATTTATCAGGAGTGAAGCTCCTTGTAAGCGCGGGCCCCACCATTGAGCCTATAGACCCGGTGCGCTATATTACAAACCGTTCCTCCGGCAAAATGGGCTACGCAATCGCCAAAGCCGCAATGCTCAGAGGCGCGGAGGTCACGCTCGTAAGCGGTCAAACAAGTCTTGAGCCGGTTCCGTTTGTAAAAAGCATAAGCGTGACCTGCGCAGAGGATATGTTCAACGCCATAACAGCCGTATCCGAGCAGCAGGATATAATCATAAAGGCGGCAGCCGTTGCGGACTTCACACCGAAAAGCGTAAGCAATGAAAAAATAAAAAAGAGCGGTGAAGAGCTTACGCTTTCATTTAAGAGAACAAAGGATATATTAAAATATCTCGGCGAGCATAAAAGAGAAGGTCAGTTTATTTGCGGCTTTGCAATGGAAACGGAAAATATGTGTGAAAACGCAAGGGCAAAGCTAAAAAGCAAAAAGCTTGATATGATAGTCGGCAATAACGTAAAGGTAGAGGGCGCGGGATTTGCCGGAGACACAAATGTCCTTACTATAATTACCGAAAAAAGCGAATTGAAGCTTGAGCTTATGAGTAAATTCGACTGCGCGGACAAATTGCTTGACGAGATAATCAAAATAAGAGCAGGAGAATAGTATAATGAAAATTGACCACGTTGCGCTATATGTAAAAAATCTTGAAAAGGAACGCGCATTCTTTGAAAAATATTTCGGAGCGCAGTCAGGCGAGAAATACACGAACAAAAAAAGCGGCTTTCAGTCGTATTTCCTCACCCTTGACGGCGAAACGAGGCTTGAGCTGATGCACAGGAGCTCATACGAGGAGCCCGGCGGAAATATAAGGCGTTCCGGTTACGAGCATATCGCGCTGAGCGTAGGCAGCGCCAAGGCGGTAGACGCCTTGACAGCAAGGCTTTTGGCTGACGGCTACACTGTATTGAGCGAGCCGAGGACAACGGGAGACGGTTATTATGAAAGCCGCGCGCTCGACTGCGAGGGCAATATAATTGAGATAACCGTATAACGCGTTTTCCTGCACCGTATTTAAAAAATGGCAAAAAGGTATTGACAATCATTGTCAAAACGGATATAATACTTAAGGCGCTGAGAGAAAGCGGCGGCAGTCTGTACCTCTCAATGCCTTTTATATGGCAATACGGTGGGTATAGCTTAGTTGGTTAAAGCGCCAGTTTGTGGCACTGGAGACCGTCGGTTCGAATCCGACTATCCACCCCATATATGACTCATTAGCTCAGTCGGCAGAGCACTTGACTTTTAATCAAGGTGTCCGGAGTTCGAATCTCCGATGGGTCACCAGAAATCGGATCTGAGAAATCAGGTTCGATTTTTTTATTGCTCTTTTATTTTAACAGTTTAAGGTGCGCCTTAAAGATTTAACACGGCCGCATTCCCAAAACGGCAAACAAAAAACAGGCAAACGTAAGTCTGCCTGTTTTTTGCATTGCCAATGGCAATCCAAGGAAGTGAAAAATGAAAAAAATTAAACAAAAGTAGATACCTTAATTAAAACTTAACGGGATTTGCTGTTAAGTATTTCTTAACCATAAGCGCTACCTTAAACACAATTGCGTCTTCAAACTCACGCAAATCAAGACCCGTTAATTTCTTGATTTTTTCAAGTCTGTAAACAAGAGTATTTCTGTGAACAAACAGCTTTCTTGATGTCTCCGAAACATTCAGATTGTACTCAAAGAATCGCTGAATTGTAAATAAAGTTTCCTGATCGAGCGCCTCTATAGAGCCCTTCTTAAACACCTCTTTAAGGAAAGCCTCGCACAGCGTGGTCGGAAGCTGATATATAAGACGGGCTATGCCGAGGTTGTCATAGCACACTATTGTTTTTTCGGTATCGAACACCTTGCCAACCTCAAGAGCGACCTGCGCTTCCTTAAAGGAATGCGCAAGATCCTTTATTCCCGTTACGGTTGTTCCTATGCCGACAACGCAGTGTGTATAAAACTCGCTTGAAAGCGTATCGACGATTGAGCCGGCAAGCTTTTCAAGATCTTTTGAATCTATACCGGTTTTAATCTCCTTTACAAGAGCAATATCCGTTTCGTTTATATTGATTACAAAGTCCTTGGTCTTGTCCGGGAAAAGATTTTGAACAACATCATAAACGGAAATATCGGTCTTAGTGGTGATTTTAATAAGCATACAAACTCTTGTAACATCATTGTTAAAGTGCAGCTCTCTCGCCTTGAGATAAATATCACCGGGAAGTATATTGTCAAGAATAACATTCTTCACAAAATTACCTCTGTCGTATTTTTCATCATAATACTGCTTTATGCTGCTCAAAGAAATCGCAAGCATTTGAGCGTATTTTTGTGAAAGCTCATCGTTGCCGGCGACAAACACTGCATATTCCGGACGAGATACATTATTGCTAAAAGATTTAAAGGTTTGTCCGTTAATTACAAAAGGCGCAACAGAAGAAAGCGTATCGGGATTTATACTCTCAATAACCTCTCCCACTCTGCCGAGATCGCTGCAAGCAATAACTACCGAGGTTTCATCAACAACGCCGATAGTTCTGTCTATAGCATCTCCCATCTGATGAATAACACCCTGAAACAATCTGTTAGACATACTACTACCCCTCAATTCTGAATTGTATAGCCAATTTACAATAAAAAATTGCTGTAAAATAAACTAATACAGGCACAACATATTTACAATATACATTTTACACAAATTTTGTCTGAATTGCAAGCATTTAATAAATAAAAATTTATTTTTTCCATAAATATCTTTTAATTTTCTCAAAATCCCTCACGCGAATAAGACAATTTGCAGATTTTATACCGTTATCAAACAACAATTAACGGCTGAAAAATTCAATCACAAGCATTTTTTGTTTAAGCTTTTTATGCCGGCAAAGCGGGTTTAAAACTTAAAATCCCTGCCTGACGGCAGGGATTTTAAAGAATAATTATCTGTTTGAAATAGTCTGCTCTGTTTCCTTATCAAAAATATGAATTTTATCAACGTCAAGAGCAATCTTAACATTATCGCCGGGCTTTGCCTTTGATGTAGGCTCAACACGAGCGGTAATCGGAATACCGGCAATGCTCAGATACAGGTAAATCTCAGCGCCCATAAGCTCTGTAACATCAACATTAGCCTCGATAACGCCGTTTTTATGTGACGCAATGTATTCAGGGTCGTCATATACATTCTCAGGACGAATGCCGAATACAACCTCTTTGCCTACATAGCTGTCAATATTCATTCCGTTTGCAGGAACTGAAATAACATTCTTGTCGAATGTAAGAGTATATTCAGAACCGTTCTTGCCAAGGGTAGCGTTTATAAAGTTCATCTGCGGCGAACCGATAAATCCGGCAACAAACTCATTGCAGGGATGATCATAAAGATTTTGCGGTGTGTCAACCTGCTGTACGATACCGTCCTTCATAACAACGATTCTTGTACCCATCGTCATAGCCTCTGTCTGGTCGTGGGTAACGTAGATAAAGGTTGTGCCAAGTCTTTGATGAAGCTTTGAAATTTCTGTTCTCATCTGAGCACGCAGCTTAGCGTCAAGGTTTGACAGCGGCTCGTCAAGGAGAAATACCTTCGGGTCACGAACGATAGCACGGCCAAGGGCTACACGCTGACGCTGACCGCCGGAGAGAGCCTTCGGCTTTCTGTCAAGAAGATGCGCTATATCGAGAATTCTTGCTGCCTCTTCAACACGGCGGCGCATCTCGTCCTTCGGAGTTTTTCTAAGCTTAAGTCCGAAAGCCATATTGTCGTAAACCGTCATATGCGGATAAAGAGCATAGTTCTGGAAAACCATTGCTATATCTCTGTCCTTCGGAGCAACGTCGTTTGCAAGCTTGTCGCCGATGTATAATTCACCCTTGCTGATGTCCTCAAGACCGGCGATCATACGAAGCGTGGTAGATTTGCCGCAGCCTGAAGGGCCAACAAGTATGATAAACTCTTTGTCCTCGATTTCAAGGTTGAAGTCGGAAACTGCCGTAACCCCTCCGTCATAAATTTTGTAGATGTGTCTTAGTGATACGTTTGCCATAACTGATAATACCTCCTGTTATCCGACTGTATAATCGGATAATTTTTCTTACGAATAATAATATAACAGATTTTTATAAATGTTGCTACTATTTTTTTTACTAAATATTGGGGCTATTTTTTATATATTTCTCATACAGCACAAAATATCTTTCCTCAAATTAGTTAAATTTGCTGAAAAAAATCAGGTCAATTTCAATATTAGTTAATTTTCGGCACTCTCCTTTGTTCAATTTAACGTCAAGATACAAATCACCTATTGCAATTCTTGTTAAATTTATCACATTTATTCCGCATTCTGCCAGCATTTTTTTAACCTGATGGTACTTTCCCTCGGAAATTTTTATTCCGACTCTGAAATTTTCGTCCGATTCAAGGTTTTCCGCATAAGCTCCGCGAAACTTTGTTCCGCTTTTGAGCTCAATGCCGTCTTTTATCCTGATTATATCCTCGTCTGACAAGGGCTTGTCCGTTTCAGCTATATAATACTTCTCTATCTTCTTATTCGGCGACATTATGCGGTGGGAAAAATCGCCGTCGTTTGTTAATATCAACAGCCCCGTTGTGTCCTTGTCAAGCCTGCCTGCCGGAAACAGCCCCCTGTTTTTATATTTTTCAGGAAGAATATCTATAACTGTCTTGTCCATATTGTCTTTAACAGCGCAAACAACGCCCTTAGGCTTGTTCATCATAAGATACAGCCTTTTCTCGCCTATCGGACTTCCGCAGACGGTTATCTCCTCGTCGCCTATAAATTTTTCATCGGCAATAAGACACGTCCTGCCGTTTACGGACACAGTTCCGCTCTTTATCAGCCTTTTTATTTCGCTTCGCGTGTATTGCGTTCTGTCGGCTATAATTTTGTCAAGCCGCTGCATCGTTTTTCACTTCCTTAGTAAAGCCGTCGAGAACAAAGCCGTGCATAAATCCGCCGAGCCTTGTTGATGAAATATCGCCGCCTATAACATTTCCGTTATAAATGAGCAAATTCGCGTTTACCTGCTGCCGGGTATCGGGGTAATTCGTTATTCTGTAGCTTACCCTTTTGCACTGCTCACCCTCATAATCGTGCAGGTCAAGCCCCTGCTCAAGCTGAATTTTATTATATCTTTCATATACGTCGCCGAAAACCTGCGGTATCTTAACCGTTGTTGTTTCTATCGGCTTTTTTTCTGTCTGCCAGCCAAATTGATTTAAAAATTCAATTTGCTTCGCCGTGCTTCCGGCGCTGAGATCATATGCGCCGAGACTGCTTACAGCGCTCGTCTGTTCCGGCTGAGAGCATACGCAAAGGCGGAATATTATAAAAACGACAGCCGCTGCGACGCACAAAAAGGCTATCGTCGCTCTTTTGCTTATTTTCTTCGTAATGAACAAAGCGCCCCACCTCCGGTTAAATACACATTAAGATATATGTAATAACCGGCTTATTTATGATTGGGCTAATATATTATTTAAATAGAAAAGCCGTTTTTACCGATTTAAAAAAGCAGAGGGTAAAGCCCGTCTACGCTGTCGGCGATTTTTACACCGCCTGCCTGCTCTATCTGCCGTCTTGTGCCGAAGCCGTATCCTACGCCTATAAAATCACAGCCTGCTTTAAAGGCTCCCACAGCGTCGAATTGCGTATCGCCGATAAGACAAACATCTAAGTCTATCTCTATTCCAAGCGTTTTTCCGGCATATGCGATTATGTCCCACTTTTCCTTTCTTTCACCGTCGAGCGTTGATCCGCAAACGGCGTCGAACATTCCATGAAGCCCGATATAATCAATTACCCAGTTGGCAAACGGCTCGTATTTTGATGTTGCAACGGCAGTGAGCGCACCGCCCTCTCTAAGCCGTTTAATAAGGTCATACATTCCGTCATACAGATAATTTTCATATCTGCCCCTTTGCTCATAGTCCCGACGGTACAGCAGCATAGCCCTTTCCGCCTCTGTACGGTTCAGTCCGCACAGTCGCCGAAAGGTTGTAAGAAGCGGAGGGCCGACATATTTGCTGTAGTCGGACAAATCGGGTATAGGCTTGTTCATTTCCCTCAAAGCAGCCTCGATACCCATTTTTACTCCCATTGCTGAATTGCTTAAGGTTCCGTCAAGGTCAAACAGAACCGTTTTATATTTACTTTTCATATATTTCCCCTTATCAATATTCTGCTTTTAAAGCTTGGCGTCTGCCTTTCTTTGAAAATCCGCGCTTTTAACGGAAAATCTTATGTGCTCGCCCTCTGCTATCAGTCCCTTTTCGTCATATGCCCGCACCGAAAAGACGAATTTCCTGCCGTCAACGGCTTTAAGCTCCGCCTCTGCCCACACCTTTGCCGCACAGGGCGTCGGGCTTATATGGTCTATTGCTATCCTTGTGCCAACTGTAGTACAGTCGCTTTCAACAAACTGCTGAGCCATATTTGCGGCAGCGCCCTCCATAAGAGCCGCGACCATCGGAGTGGCATATACTCTCAAGCTGCCGCTGCCGACATTGCAGGCGAGCATATCCTCGGTAACTACGCATTCCGATTTATACTTATCCCCAATTTTGTAATTATTCATTTTCTTATCTCTCCGTTCTGATTGAAAAACATTTTACACAATGATATACTGATTATATCCTAATTTTGCCCGTTTGAAAAGGGAGTGTCGATTATTTTTAATATTAATGCGTTTTTTTCAAAGAGGGATCTGTCAAAGCGGCTTAACCTGCTCGACGAGTTCAGAGGCGTCGCTATTGTTCTTATGGTAATATATCATCTTTTTTACAGCGCCGCCTTTCTGTTCTCAATGGAATGGGGAGTTAAGGCTTATATTGCGATGACTCCGATCGAGCCGTTTATCGCAATAACCTTTATTTTTATTTCAGGCATATGCTGCTCGCTGTCGCACAGCAATCTGATAAGAGGCGTAAAGCTTGCTTTTGTGGCACTGTGCGTAACGCTCGTAACCGTGCTTTTCACGCCCGGCAACGAGATATATTTCGGGGTTTTGCACCTGCTCTCGATTGCAATGATAATTTATTCACTGCTTGAGCTCCCCCTTGGCAGGCTGCCGGCTGTTCCGTCCGCCATTGTCTGTTTTATCCTCTATTTTTTGCTTTGGGGAGTGCCTCACGGCTATCTCGGCGTTGACTTTTTAAAAATACTCTATCTGCCCATTCAGCTTTATTCAAGCGATTTTACCGCAGTGCTCGGCTTTCCGTCACAAAGCTTTTTCTCAGCCGATTATTTCCCCCTTATCCCCCATATTTTTCTTTTCCTCGGCGGCTGTTTCCTCGGCAGAGTAGGAAAGGAAAGCGGCTTTCCCGAATTTTTGAAGCCGCTCAGGGTAAGACCTCTTGCCTTTTTGGGCAGACATTCGCTTTTAATTTACGTTGTGCATCAGCCGGCTATTGTTTCGGTTTTATATTTAATTTCTCTTATCACGGGAAATTCCGCTATGTAGAAGCTTGATTTAATTTTGAAATAATCATTTAAATCACTTGCGTTTGCCCCTTTATGTAATTATAATTAAATATGAGGAGAGTCGATGATAAATTGCATTTTCCGCGCTTTTATCAGTCGACTGCGGCTCATATTTATTTTATATTTCAGGGGTGATTTACAAGTGATTACATTTATTATCGGTTTATTGCTGCTTATAATCGGCGGCGTGGTTTACGGCGCTGTATGCCAGCGCATTTTTAAGCCGGACGACAGAGAAACGCCTGCCGTAAGGCTCAACGACGGCGTTGATTATGTTCCTATGAAAAAATGGAAAAACAGCCTTATACAGCTTTTAAACATTGCGGGAACGGGCCCGATACTCGGGCCGATTCAGGGCATACTGTTCGGGCCAATCGCATTCATAACAATTCCTATAGGCTGCGTTATAGGCGGAGCGTTTCACGATTATATGTGCGGAATGATCTCCGTAAGAAACGACGGCTCTCAAATGCCCTCGCTTATCAAAAAATACATAGGCAAGCATATGTATCTCATATATAACGTATTCGTATGTCTTTTAATGCTTCTTGTCGGCGCAGTGTTCATCTATACGCCCGGAGATCTGTTTGTTACTCAGATATTAAAGACGGACAACGGCATTTCAAGCCCGACGATATGGATAGTGTACGGCGCTATTTTCATATACTACATAATCGCGACGCTGTTCCCGATTGATAAAATAATAGGCAGGATTTATCCGATTTTCGGCGGCATTCTTATTTTATCGGCAATCGGCGTTTTTATCGGACTATTTTGCAACGGCTATCCGCTTGACGAGCTTTGGAACGTAGGCGTTTCCGGCGTTCATCCAAAGGGACTTCATTTTATACCGATATTTTTTGTAACGGTCGCCTGCGGCATAGTTTCGGGCTTTCACTCAACTCAATCGACCATGATCTCCCGAACTATTCAACACGAAAAAGAAGGGCGAATGACGTTTTACAATATGATGATTGCGGAGGGCTTTATAGCTATGATCTGGGCTGCCGCCGCAATGGGCGTTATGAACCTCGGACTTGCCGGAGCAGACACGTCGGCAACCGATGTTGTCGGAATTGTCGCTACGAATTTATTGGGGCCGATAGGAGGGCTCATAGCCATTGCAGGAGTTATAATACTGCCCATAACGTCGGGCGATACCGCGTTAAGGTCATTAAGGCTTATGACGGCGGACGCTCTGCATATCAATCAATCGAAAAAGCGGAACAGGCTTATTATATCGCTTATAATATTTATTGTAGTGGCGGCTTTGCTTGTATTTTCAAAAATGAACTCGGACGGATTCAACATACTGTGGCGGTATTTCGCGTGGGCAAATCAGACAATAGCCGTATTTGCGTTTGCAATGATAGCTATTTATATGATAATACACAAGCAACCGTACATTTTGTCGCTCATTCCGGGAATGTTTTATATGTTTATAATATCAAGCTTTATATTAAATGCCGAAATAGGCTTTAATCTGCCTTGGACGGCAAGCTATATAACAGCCGGCGCTTTAACGCTCATTTACGGCGCTGCGGTCATATTCTGCGGCAAAAGGAAAATTGAGAACAGACTCCCGTCGCGTCATAGCTCGAAAAATTGATACGCTTTTATGCCGTACGGCGGATAGGCAATTATATTGAAACAAATAAATAAAACGGCAATGCCGGCAGATACACAACAAGGCTGTACCTGCCGGCATTATATTAATCTTGATTATAGGCGTTATTTTTCCTTTAAAAGGACGGAAAGCTCTATTCTTCCCGTGCGGCGCGCGGCGTTAATGCAGACGATGAAAATTATAATCAAAAGCGCAAGGAAAACGGCAAGAATATTTGCCGCGCCGATTTGCGCTCTCATCGCCATTATGCTATCGCCTAACATGGAATCAAGATACGGGTTAATTATTAACTCAGCCGCCGCAACGGCTATTATCACCGCGACCGCCGTTGAAACAACAAGATAAAACAGGTATTCGCAGAATATCACGGTAAAAATATGACTGAATTTATATCCTATCGAGCGGTAAAGCGCAAGCTCGCTTGTTCTGCCGCTGATGCAGCTTGAAACGAATACGGAAGTACCGATAACTACCATTATCAGAAACGCCGCAAGCACGCACAACAGCACGGTAAGAGACATATTAAAATTGCCAACATCTATTTTGAAGTTGTTGATGAAGAATATATCGGCAAATTCGCCGCAATCTCGTTCGACAGCGTCACGATTGGAGGCATGATCAACTATAACGCTGTAATCGCTTCTGCCTTTGTCGTGAGTTATCCTTTTGTCATATTCGAGCATTTGAGAATATGTAGTGTATAGCGAGTTGCCGTAAAGCGCCGGATCGGTGGGCGAATATGTGCCGACTATTTTTATTGCGTATTTATTCCCCTCCATATCCAATAGCTTTACAGTCCTGCCGACAAGCCGCTTGCAGTCTATTTCAACGCTTCTTTGCGTTTTGGGATCAAGCGTTTTTATAGTCTGGACTATAACCGCGGCGTTTTTCTCGCCCTCTCTTATTGCCCGCCCTGCGGTTATCTCCGGCATATATCCGTTGTGAAGATATTCAATACTCGCATCGCCGCCAAGGAGGTTATCAACATCTGCAGCGTTTATCATGGGAGGAGAATACAATACGTTCTCAACGTGATCAACGCTTTTAATCCTTTCGGGCGTTTTTTCATCGCCGTCCGCTATAATCGCGGTAAGCTCAACATTATAAGGATGATTGTTTATTTTAGTCTCCATATTGCTCCACATCGGAAGTATCACCGAGACTGTGAGCAAAATCAAGATAACGCAGAAAAGCATAAAGAGAAAAAATACAGCGCTTCTTATTCTGTTCCTTTTATACGACGCTCTGACAAGCGGCAACAATCTTAAAATCATTTTTTGTTTTCTCCAAGCACGCCGTCGCTCATATAATAAATCTTGTCGGCAATCTCTGTTATGGCCTCGTTGTGAGATACTGTCATTACTCCCTTGCCGCTCTCAGCAAGGCTCTTCAATATGCCGAAAATCGCCTGCTCGTTATCGGAATCAAGGTTGCCCGTCGGCTCGTCGGCAAGTATAAAATCGGGGTCGTTCGCAAGAGCGCGCGCAATCGCCACCCTCTGCTGCTCGCCGCCCGACAGCTCGTTCGGATAGTGGCCTGCACGATGAGAGAGCCCGACCATATCTATAAGCTCGTTTGCCCTTTTTTGAATATCCGCCTTTGTTTTATATTCGGGATTTATAAGCATTGGCAGCATAACATTTTCATAAGCCTTGAGCTGCGGATTTAAATGAAACGCCTGAAAAACAAAGCCTATCGTCTTCATTCTGATTTGCGCAAGCTGATTTTTTCCAAGGCTCGACACGTCCTCTCCGTTTATTATAACGCTGCCCTTTGTCGGAGAATCGAGAAGCCCTGCCATTTGCAAAAGAGTGCTCTTGCCTGAGCCGGAGCGTCCCATTACAGCAATAAACCTGCCCTCGTCAATATCAAGGCTTACATCATTTAATGCTGTAACACGCTCGTTATAGGTTTTTGTCACATTTTTTACGCTTATTGATTTCATATTGTTCCCTCCGTTTTATAAAACAGAATTTATGCGTTCATAGCCTCCTGCGGTCGGATATTTGAAAGCCTTTTTACCATAATAAGCTGGCATAAAAGCGGTACTGCCAAAATCACCGCAAACGCTATAAGGGTCATAATCCCGAACACCTGAAACGACATTACATACGAATGGTCGAGCAGTCTTTCACTTGAAGAATTTATTGCGTTTACTATGAGAGAAACCACTGCGGAGACGGCGACTCCTGCAATCAGTGCGCGTATTGACAAAATCACGTTTTCAATATACATACCGATAAATATATGAGAGCTTTTGTATCCTAACGCCTTCATCAAGCCTATCTCGCTTCGGCGGCTGTTTATATTCGTATAAACGCTTAAAAACAGGCAAATCACCATTAACAATAAAATCGCTCCAAGCAAAAACGTCCCTGCGCCGGTGAAGAAATTGACAAATGTCGTCATAGACGGGTCAACCGGCAAATAGCCCATAGTATGCAGGCGCATATCTATCAGCTTTTTTGAGACCTCGTCTGCGTTTTTCTCATCGTCAACCGTAACAATATAATTCCTTGCGTACGGGTCTTTTACATAATCGTCTAAATCAATTCCGCCCTCCAGTGCGCCGGAAACTGCCATATCTTCAATTTTTTGCGCGGTTTCGGGCGATATAAGAATGGCCGAACCGCCATATGCGCTTTCACGCGCATAGTGATATATTCCGACGACCTTAAGCTCATATGTCATAGGCTCTGTTATATCACGGTTTTGAATATATCCGCCGTCCTCGTTCTTTTCGTATAAATCAAATTGATATTCGGTTTCAACGGTTATGGTCTTGCCCAAAAGCATTGACGTATCGAACCTTTTTTCCTGCATAGGATAAGCGTAATCGGGAATTATACAGCTCATAACAGGCGCGTCCTTTAACTGCTCGCCCTTCACGCTAATTACAGATGACTGAGAATCAACTATTTGCTCGTCAATGCCGGTGTTGATTTTATCCACAGAAAGCTCCTCGGACGAGTTCGTAATGTCATTCCCTTTTTCATCCTTGATTTTATTTATCGTTGTATATTGGTATTCCATATACATTTGCTTATCGCAGGACTCTACGTGCTCTATTCCGCGAATTTTATCAATATTTGATTCATTAACGCCATACAAGGTTGAATTTGGCGTGACAAGGGTAGGCGAAATAAGAATTTGACGGAACTCAATGTTATTTTTCATCGTATTCAAAACGCTGTTGTATATATTTAAAAAGCCTGCTAAAAGTACGACCGAAATTACAGAGAGCGTCATCATCACCAGCACGGATTTTTTCCTTTTTGCTCCCTTTAAATTTGCCCTTGAAAGAAAAAATAAATTTCTAAGCTTCATTTTGCACACCCCCGAATTTAGCAGCCGTGCCATATAAGCAATATATACAAACCGTTCATTTTTAATTAAAGAAATTTATGTATATTCCCTCTAATTCAGATTATAACATAATAATTGTATTAGTCAAGTACCGTTTTATATTTTTATATACTCAGTTTATATTTTTAAGTTCAGTTGGCTTTTAAATTAACTGTTCATAGCCTCCTGCGGTCGGATATTTGAAAGCCTTTTGACCATAATAAGCTGGCATAAAAGCGGTACTGCCAAAATCACCACAAGCGCTATAAGGGTCATAATCCCGAACACCTGAAACGACATTACATACGAATGGTCGATAAGACTTTCACTTGAAGAATTTATTGCGTTTACTATGAGAGAGACCACTGCGGAGACGGCTACGCCTGCAATCAGGGCGCGTATTGACAAAATCACGTTTTCAATATACATACCGATAAATATATGAGAGCTTTTATATCCTAACGCCTTCATCAAGCCTATCTCGCTTCGGCGGCTGTTTATATTCGTATAAACGCTTAAAAACAGGTAAATCACCATTAACAATAAAATCGCTCCAAGCAAAAACGTCCCTGCGCCGGTGAAGAAATTGACAAACATTTCAAGCGACGGCTCCAGTACTCTGCTTGCGCTCGCAAAAAGTGAAAGATCTAATATTTTTGCCTCCACTTCCTCTACGTTATCGATGCTATCCACTTTTATATACTGAAGTCTGGAATAAGGATCGTTTAAATAATCCTTTAATTCGGCAAGCTGAGATTTGCTTGCACTTTCAATCGCGATTTTTTCAATCCTCAGCGCAGTTTCAGGTGAGACATAAAACGCAGGATCGCCCGTTGCTTCAGGCGCTAAATGATATATTCCCACAACCTTCATATCATACTTTATTGGCACTTCCACGCTATTATTTATGTAACCACTTTTACCCTTGTTTGAATATGACTGGAAATTATAATCATATTCAAAGGTTATGATTTTTCCCAAAAGCGCAGAGGTATCAAACCTTTTCCCGCGAAACGGAACGCCGTAATCTGGTATTATGCAGCTCATAACGGGGGCGTCCTTTAGCTGCTCGCCTTTAATAGCCTTTATATATAATTCACTATCATTACACTGTTCGCTTATGCCTGACTCTATTTTTTCAACTGTTAAATCACCGAGAGCATCTGTAACATCGTTTCCGTTTTCATCTCTAATCTCAGAGATTTCAGGAAGCTGACTCATTCTTGTGCAAGCAGCCGGCTCACACGAGAGAACATGATCTATTTTCAAAATTTCTTCTTTAAAGCTTTCGTTCATATTATTTGTACTGCGCAATTCGCCGGTATCAGGGTCATAATGCAGCTCCTGTGGGTATATCAATAGAGTTCTGCAATCAGGGTCGTTTTTATATGCGTAAATAATATTGCTGAATATTTCGGAAAATCCTGCCAGTAAAACTATTGAAACTACTGTTAAAACAGTCATTGTAAAAACAGATTTTTTCCTTTTTGCTCCCTTTAAATTTGCCCTTGAAAGAAAAAATAAATTTCTAATTTTCATTTTGCACACCCCCTGAATTTAGCAGCCGTATCATATA
>CANQEU010000017.1 GCA_947595635.1 uncultured Clostridia bacterium | reverse complement strand
GAGAATGATGAGGTGCAGGAGAAGCGAAGCTTCTCCTGCAAAAAAAATAAAATCTTAAGCAGCAGTCCCGCTGCGCAGCAGCGCCGACTGCGGTTCAAGGAGTATATAGGACAAAACCGCTTTTTCGACAGGCTGAGCCGTCCGATGCTTCGGACGGCTGATTTTAATTAAAAATATAAAATTTAAAATTTAAATTTCGCTTCTGCCCTCAAGCGCGCGGAGAAGAGTCATTTCATCGGCGTATTCAAGGTCGCCGCCGACAGGCAGACCGGACGCGATCCTTGTCACCTTTATGCCGAGCGGTTTTAGCAGTTTTGAAATGTAAACGGCGGTAACCTCTCCTTCGGCAGTTGCGTTCGTCGCCATTATGACCTCTTTTATATCTCCCTTGCCGGCTCTCTCGACAAGCTCCTTTATTTTAAGCTGTTCGGGAGTTATTCCGTTCAGTGGGGAGATCGCCCCGTGCAAAACGTGATATACGCCCCTGTATTCCTGCGTGCGCTCAAGAGCGATAACGTCTTTCGGGTCTTCTACCACGCATACAGTCGAGCGGTCTCGCTTTTCATTTTTGCATATAGGACATAAATCACCGTCGGCAAGGTTGCAGCACTCCTTGCAGTAATGTATCTTTCTGTGAGCGTCCATAATTGCGTCTGAAAACGCCTTTGCGTCATGCTCAGACATTCTCAAAACGTGATATGCAAGCCTCTGTGCGGTCTTTGAGCCTATTCCGGGCAGGCGTTCAAACTGCTCTATAAGTCTGGCGAACGGAGCGGCGCTGTAAATTGCCATATCAGAACAGTCCCGGAATGTTTATTCCGCCTGAAAGCTTTTCCATAGTATGCTCCTTATCGGCTGCCGCTGCCCTGAGAGCCTCGTTGATTGCCGCAATAACCAAATCAGAGAGCATCTCTATATCATCAGGGTCAACTACCTCAGGCTTTATTTCAAGAGATTTAATTTCCATTTTGCCTGTTGCAACAACGCTTACTGCTCCGCCGCCCGCCGCCGCGGTATATTCTCTTTCCTCAAGCTCGGCTGTTGCCTCGTCCATTTGAGCCTGCATTTTTTGCGCCTGCTTTGCAAGCTGCTGAATATTTGCGGCTCCGCCTCCGCCGTAGCCCTGCGGTAATCTTGCTTTCATATCATATACATCCTTTCGATTTTTATATTACAGATAAATTATACAGGAGCAAGGGTATGCTTGTCAAAGAAAAAATTAAAAAATGCAGGTGAGCGCACAAATACGCAGCCGTATTTATATGGCAGGGTTGGGATGGTTTATCCTTGTTTCGGTTAAGAGTTTATATTGTTCGCCGTATTGTCGGCTTTGTTTAGGTTAAAAACGAGCCGAATCTAATTAAAGTGCAGCAGGCGGAATGAAAAAAATAGCCAAAAGGGCTTGACTTTTCCACAAAATCGGATATAATATATATTGCTGTTCAGTAATGCGGAATTGTGTAAGGGTAGCACGACAGACTCTGACTCTGTTTGTCTGGGTTCGAATCCTAGTTCCGCAGCCATGAGCCCCGAACATTCGGGGCTTTATATATCGAGGTGTAGCTCAGTTTGGTAGAGTGCTTCGTTCGGGACGAAGAAGCCGCAGGTTCAAGTCCTGTCACCTCGACCACGTCGCGGCAAGCCATTGTGGCTTGCCGCGATTTTATATTTTATATTAAAAATCGCGGCGTTCGCCTTTCGGGTCGCCGCTCCTGTCTCGCCTGCCGGTTCGGTCGGTGCTTCTGCCTGCGGCAGAGGTGTCCGCGGACACCCGCACCCTAAAAAAAGCTCGTTTTGCTGCAATTTCAGCTTGGAACTGCAATTAAGGTGATACAGAAAATAAAAAAAGAGAGGAACTTCAAAATATGGTAGAAAGAAAATAACTGAAAACAATCTACCAAATAAGGAAGTACCTTTCAAAAATATAATAACACAAGTATCGAAGAAAATCAAGCAAATATAATCAAATATAAAACAAAAAATTGCAGGCTTGTCAATAAAGCGTCACAAAACTTAAAATTCCGCCGATAAAAAGGAAATCACCAATATAACCGGTAAGGGATTTTTAATTTAAATGATTAGTGTGGGATTTTATATATGCTCTGCTATGTATATGAATTTATTTTAGAATTATCAAATAAATTAATTTGTGAGTAGCATATAAATATTATTCGCCTATATCTCTGTTGCAATTAAAAAAGCTAAAGCGCCTCTGGTAAACAGAGGCGCTTTAAGTTTTGTGATATTTTGTATTTCTGTTAAGTCTCGATATCCGTTGTTAAGCAGCGGAAAAGCATTGCAACGCCGCCAACTATAAGCGGAAGTCCGATAAGCAGTCCCGACACAATTCCGACTGCCGATACAAGCGGATTGCAGAACACAAGAACTCCGCCTATTATACAGATAAGACCCCAGAATGTGAGCCATCCCCAGCCTTTTGCGCCGAGTCGGTGCATATCGAACGAACGGCTGAGATTGTTTACGCCGCTGATGATAAGCCAAATGCCGACTATGGCTGAAACCGTTATGGCAAGGAAGCCTTCGCTGTATTTGCCGAAGATTATCATTCCGCCGAAAATAATCGACAGGATTCCGTCTGCAAGCACCCAGCCTGCTCCGAGCATTACGTTGCGGCCGGCGAAATATGCAAGTATTCCGGCAAGACCCGAAACAACAAACGCGCCGCCAAGTATGTACTCCCACATAAGAAAGGCAGAAATCGGATTAAAGAAAGCCGATACTCCGCCGATGATCAGTGCAATGCCGGCGATTACCCACATTACCTTTACAAAGACCTTCATTTTGATTCCTCCATATTTATTTTGCAATAGCAATTTTTATATAAAGCCGAATTGTCAAACGCCGTCACGCAGATATGTCCGCATTTTAACGGCGTTGCGGCTCTATCCCTTTTTAAAGCCGTCCTTAAGCGATACGCTGCGATTGAACACAAGCTCTTCGTCGGATGAAGCTTTGTTGTCGATGCAGAAATATCCAAGACGCATAAACTGATAAGCGTTGACGTTTGAATTATCGCCAAGCCCCTTTTCTACCTTGCAGTTTTTAAGGATTTTAAGGGAGTTTGGATTAAGCAATTCAAGAAAATCACTGTCGCCTGTTTCGGGGTCGGGCGTTGTAAACAGATTTTCATAAAGGCGAACCTCGGCGTTCTTGCAGTTGTTTGCGTCCACCCAGTGTATAGTGCCGCGGATTTTCCTGCCGTCGGGTGTGTTTCCGCCTCTCGTTTCCGGGTCGTAGGTCGCGTACACCTGCGTAATATTGCCGTCGCCGTCCTTTTCACAGCCGGTGCATTTTACTATATATGCGGATTTAAGCCTGACCTCGTTTCCGGGGTAAAGACGCTGATATTTCTTTATAGGCTCCTCCATAAAATCTTCTGCCTCTATATAGCACTCTCTGCTGAACGTCACTGTTCTTGTTCCGTCCTCAGGTCTGTTTGGATTGTTTTCAACCTCAAACTCCTCGCTCTTTCCCTGCGGATAATTTGTTATAATCAGCTTTATGGGATTAAGCACAGCCATTGTCCTTTGAGCTCTTTTGTTCAAGTCCTCACGAAGGCAATGCTCCAGCAGACTGTACTCAATTGTACTGTTTACCTTTGCAACGCCTACACGGCTTATAAAATCGCGAATGGAATACGGCGTGTATCCTCTGCGGCGCAGTCCGCACAGAGTCGGCATTCTCGGATCGTCCCAACCGTCAACATAGCCCTGCTCAACAAGCGTTCTAAGCCTTCTTTTGCTCATAACCGTGTTGCTTATGCCAAGCCTCGCAAACTCAATCTGACGGGGCTTACACGGTACAGAGGTGTTGTTTATGACCCAGTCGTACAGAGGTCTGTGCGCCTCAAACTCAAGAGAACAGAGCGAATGAGTTACCCCCTCTAAGGCGTCCTCTATCGGGTGGGCAAAGTCGTACATCGGATAGATGCACCACTCGTCGCCCGTGCGGTGATGCTGTGTGTGATTAATTCTGTAGATAACCGGGTCGCGCATATTGAAATTGCCGGAGGCAAGGTCGATTTTTGCTCTTAGGGTCATCCTGCCGTCCTCAAATTCGCCGTCCTTCATTCTGCGGAATAAATCAAGACTTTCCTCTTTTGGTCTGTCACGGTATGGGCTTTTTGCAGGAGTTGTGAGATCTCCTCTGTTTTCCCTTACCTCGTCGGCAGTCATCTCGCAGACATAAGCCAGTCCCTTTTCTATAAGCTCGCAGGCATATTCATACATCTGCGTGAAATATTCCGACGCGTAGAAAAATCTGTCGCCCCAGTCATAGCCGAGCCAGTGAATATCCTCCTTTATTGCGTCAACATATTCAACGTCCTCTTTAGTCGGGTTTGTATCGTCCATTCTTAAATTGCACAGTCCGCCGTATTTTTCCGCCGTGCCAAAATTAATGCACAGCGCCTTTGCATGTCCTATATGCAAATATCCGTTGGGCTCCGGCGGAAACCTTGTATGAACGGTCATTCCCTCAAACTGACCGCCCTTTGCAATGTCCTCGTCTATAAAGTCGTGAATAAAGTTTCCGTTATACGAATTTTCAGCCGCGTTTTTTACATCGTCTGCCATATTTTCCCTCCTGATATTTTTCCCGTATTAAGACGTAAATTCAATACGCCTTGAGGCTTCTGAAAGCAAGCTGTATATTTAGCAGCTTAAGCATTTGCCCTACAAAAGCTTTTTAAGCCCCTTTTCCATTCTTTTAAGCGATTCCTCTCTGCCGAGAATGTCAAGTATCTCTATCGCTCCGCCGGGCGTTACCGCCTTTCCGCTTACGGCAATTCTTACAGGCCACATCACCGTGCCGTTTTTAAGCCCATTATCCTTGGCGAGATTTATAAGACATTCATGTATAGAATCATGATTCCAGCTGTTTAACGCGCTGAGCGCATCATATGACATTTTTAAAAGCTGCGGCGCGTTTTCAAGCGTAGTCTTGCTCTTTTTGTTTACAAACAGCTCTTTTTCGTAATCCGGCTGCTTTGCTAAAAAAGAAACCATATCGGGTATCTGATTTAAAACCGTCACCCTTTGCTGCAATATCGCGGCGACCTTGTTAAAATCAAGTCCGCTGCCGCCGAGTGCGCTTTTAAGATAAGCGTCCGAAGCTTTTATAAACTGCTCCGCCGTCATCGCCTTGATATATTCGCCGTTGAACCACTCAAGCTTATCATAGTCAAATATAGCCGGTGATTTGCTTATTCCGTCAATTGAAAACGCGGAGATAAGCTCGTTTAACGTAAAAATTTCCTGATTGTCCTTCGGGCACCAGCCGAGCAGCGCGATATAGTTTATTATTGCTTCGGGCAGATAACCTTCGGCAACAAGCTCCTCAAAGCTTGTTGAGCCGTGACGCTTTGAAAGCTTTGATATATTTCCGTCTGCGTCCTTCCCCATAATGAGCGGCAAGTGGATATAAGTTGGTATTTCCCATCCGAACGCTTCATAAAGAAGATTGTATTTCGGGGTGGAGCTTAAATATTCGCTTCCCCTTACAACATGGGTGATTCCCATAGTGTGGTCGTCTATTACGTTTGCGAAATTGTATGTTGGGTAACCGTCCGTTTTTATTAGAATTTGATCCTGAAGCTCGCTGTTTTCAACGGATATTGTACCATATACCGCGTCCTCAAACGCGGTTGCACCGTCAAGCGGCATTTTTTGACGTATAACATACGGTACTCCCGACGCAGCAATGGCGTCGCTTTCCTCTTTCGGAATATCGCGGCAGCGGCGGTCATATCCTCCGCCTACGCTGTCCTCCTGAAGCTTTTCGAGCCTTTCCTTTGTGCAAAAGCAGCGGTACGCCTTGCCCTCGTCAATAAGCCTTTGGGCATATGGCATATACATATCCTTTCTTTCGCTTTGCACATACGGGCCGTAATCGCCGCCAATGTCGGGACCCTCATCATGAGTTATTCCGGCGGCTTGAAGCGTTTTATATATTATATCCACTGCGCCGTCAACATATCTTTCTCTGTCTGTGTCCTCTATTCTGAGCACAAAATCTCCGCCCTGAGATTTTGCAATAAGAAATTCATACAGCGCCGTTCTTAAATTGCCGATGTGCATTGAGCCTGTCGGACTTGGCGCGTATCTTGTGCGAACTGTTTTATTCGCCATTCTTCACATTCCCTTCGGAGTAATATATTTTCACCCTTAATATACATTTTGTTTTATTATACCAAAAAGAAAGACGGTTTAAAAGACTTTTTACGAATTTTTTGCTCTGCCTTCGCCTAAAATATTGCGTTTGTCCTCAATAGTCAGTGCTTTTGCCGTTATTCATGCTGCAAATCGTGTCAAAAAGCTTCTTGACAAAAGAATAAAAAGGGATATAATTAAGAATACAACAGGCTTATCAGAAACCATCATCAGTCAACAAGCCCTGCGGAGAGGAGCGTCTTGCGCCGGGCGGCTGATGTTTAATTATATATTTTCGGTAGCTTTGCCGAATAGCGATGGGAACCCGTGTTTCGGGGTGAGAGGACGCTTTTGAGCGTCGACCGACGGAGCAAATCTTCGTTTTGGGCTATTTGGCTTTTTTTACACCATTTTAAGCCTTTTTCCAAACGGGATTTGCAAATCTATTTGGAAAGAGGTAATAAAAGAATGTCATCAATCACGAAAAAAAAGGGGAGCACGGTGCTCCTTAAAATGGTAATGCTCGCAATGATGGTTGCGCTTGGAGTTGTAATATCTCCTATTCTCCGAGTTGAGGGAATGTGCCCTATGGCGCATTTTATAAACATAACCTGCGCGGCGCTGCTTGGCCCGTGGTACAGTCTGTTGTGCGCTGTTCTCATCGGAATTATCAGAATGTGCGTTATGGGCATTCCGCCAATCGCTTTAACAGGCGCAGTGTTCGGAGCAGTGCTTTCGGGACTGCTGTATCGGGCTTCAAACGGACGGCTTATTTTCGCGGTCATCGGTGAGGTTGTCGGCACGGGTATAATAGGCGCCATAGCTTCATATCCCGTTATGACTCTCTGGTGGGGTTACACCGACCTTACGCTTTTCTTCTATGTTCCGTCGTTCATCAGCGGAACGCTGATAGGCGGAAGCATAGCATTTTTGTTTCTTAAAAAGCTTTCAAAATCAGGCTTGCTTTCAAGATTTCAAAAGCAGCTCGGCTGTCGGGTTTACCCATGCCGTGAGGACGTGCTCAGCGACAGCTTCGGAATAGCCTTTCTCGGAGTAATAATATGGCTTGCGCTTACTGTGCTTATCGGCACTCTTCTTAACATAAAGGACGGCTTTGTCCTGTATATTCCGTATATCGCGCTCGGACTGTTTATAGCGGCGGCAGCGGTATATCTGATAGTAAACAGAAAAAAGCTGAATAATAAAAGCGCGAAAACATCTGAGGGAATTTGATATACGGAGGTTTTGTATTGGTGAAAGAGCTTGCTTGCAGTCTTTTGAAAATTAAGGACAGGGTCAAGGCGGAGGCTCCGCTGATTCACTGCATTACAAATCCTATATCAATAAACGATTGTGCAAATGCGGTGCTTGCGCTCGGGGCAAAGCCCATAATGGCGGAGCATCCGCTTGAAACGGCTGATATTGCGGCACGAGCCGATGCTTTGAGCGTAAATTTAGGCAACATAACCGACGTTCGGCTAAAGGGGATTTCCGCGGCAGCCGAGTCGGCGGTCAAAAACGCAACGCCTATAATAATAGACGCCGTCGGAGTAACGTGCAGCACGCTAAGAATGAGCTTTTGCGCCGATTTTATAAAGCGGTACAAACCTATGATAATAAAGGGCAATTATGCTGAAATTAACGCTCTTGCCGGCGAAAGCTTTTCTTCAAAGGGAATAGATTCCACGGAAAAGGATTTTAATAAATCAATGAACGCGGCAAAGGCTCTGGCGCTTAGCACGGGAGCCGTTGTATTGGCGAGCGGAGCCTTTGATATAATATCTCAGGGCAAAAAAACAGCAATAGTTAAAAACGGCTGTGAGCTTATGGGTATGCTCACAGGCACCGGCTGTATGCTCGGAGCTATTACGGGGACGTTTCTGTCCTGCGGCGCGCCGTTTGAGTCCGCTATACTCGGATGCGGATTTTTCGGAGCTTGCGGTGAGCTTTCATCAAGCGCATCGGGAACAGGTTCGTTTCGGACTATGCTTATGGACAATATTTTCTCCGTAGACAACAATGCTGTTTCCGATATGCTGAAAATAGAATTAATCGAGGTGTAAAAATGCAGCTTGACACAACGCTTTATTTTATAACCGACAGTACAAACACCGATGAAAAGGATTTTCTAAACATAGTTGAGCAGGCGTGCAGGGGCGGAGCGACTATGGTGCAGCTTCGAGAAAAGTCGCGCGGCGGCAGAGAATATTTGCAGCTTGCGATAAAGACAAAGCGCGTCACGGATAAATACGGCATACCGCTCATAATCGACGACAGGGCGGACATAGCCCTTGCATCGGGCGCGTCGGGCGTTCATGTCGGTCAAAGCGATCTTCCCGTATCTGCCGCAAGAAAAATTATGGGCCCTGATAAAATAGTAGGAGCAACGGCAAAAACCGTGGAGCAGGCGCTTGAAGCGGAAAAGCAGGGAGCAGACTACCTCGGAGTCGGCGCGATATATCCAACGACGACTAAGGTCATAACAGTGCTGACAAAGGTTGAAACGCTCAACGATATATGCAAAAGCGTCAAAATCAAGGTAAACGCCATAGGCGGACTTAACAAGGACAATCTTGACGTGTTAAGGGGAGTGCCTATAGACGGCATTTGCGCCGTTAGCGCGATAATGAAATCAAAAGACCCGCAGCTTGCCGCAAGAGAGCTAAAGGACGCTTTTTTAAGGCTGAACAGATAAATCTTTTTAGAAGGCGTTAAACAAATTTATATTCGGTATTAAAAGCAAGACTTATGCTTTAAAGGAATAATATTTTAACGGTCTTTCATTTATCAAATCTTCGCTCAAAGAATATTTTATTTTAAAGCCGTTTTAAAGATTAATTACGAAAAATAAAACCTTAAGCAGCAGCGCTGACTGCGGTTCAAGGACGACACAGTAAAAATTACTTTTTATACAGAAAGAGGCTTTCGCCAAAGCGAAAGCCTCTTTTGCTGTTATTCCTTTGTGAACTCTTCTTTGCCTGCTCCGCATATCGGGCAAACAAAATCATCCGGCAGATCCTCAAATGCTGTTCCGGGTGCGATTCCCTGTTCCTCGCAGCCCTCGGCAGGGTCATAAACCCAGCCGCATGGCTCGCAAACATATTTGTCCATTCGTAACTCTCCTTTGCACTTTTATTTTTTACATTATAGCATAAGAGCAGAGAATTTAAAAGCGCAAAATAAAATAAATCCGTTAAATGGTTAAAATGCCTCCGTCGGATTTTAATAAAATAAGAATTTGCTCCTCAAGTCCCGTTTCGCAGTTGATGTAAACGAGTATATCCTCGCCCTGAGTACCCTTGCACAGAAATTCATAACAAAGGTATTCTGCTTCTCCCTGTGACGGAACAATGGCAAGATTTGTCTTTTTTACGCTCAAATAAGGGCTTAGGTTCAGCTGTGCCGAAGCCGGAGTAAGATAAGGCTCTGTTTGCCGTGTTGAATGGTTCATAAGATAGTTTTCTGCATTGTAGGAGACAATGTCGCCGCTTTCAAGCGATACGCCTACCTTTATAAGGTCGGGATAGCATATGACCCCGTCCTGTGAATACGCGAAGTTTATAACGCATATATTGTTGTTTATCGCGTAATAGCTTTCCTTCATACTGCGTATTTTATTTTTCTTCAGAAATTCCTTTGCTATTTTAAGAGCCTTGTCATAGTCGAGCCGCTTTGAAGTCTGAGGCTCTGCGCCGCTCATTTCAAGTATGCGGCAGCCTTGGCGCGTTACGGTTATATATTCGTTTTCGCCGTATAGAAAGGCGTATGCCGGAAGCTTTCCGTTTATCGGCTCAAGCGTTTTAAGAGAATCGGCGCTTACAGATAAAAACTCGGCGGCTTTTTTTCTCGCGTCGCCTTCGCTGCATTCAGCGGAGGTTTCAAGATATATGCTTTTTCTGTTTTGCGTACTGTCGGCAAACGGCCCGTCGTATATAAGCGTCGGATAGCTTGTAAAGCCCTTGTTCATTTCGGTAAAATCGTTATCAAGGGCAAGTCCCTCGCTGTAGCCTGATAAATTCCCGGCGTTTACTGTTTGCTCGGTTATAAGAGGAACGTCGCCGTCGCTGTATTTTGCGGACAAATCCTCAATTAACGGCGCTATGTTGTCTGCATATTCCGACAGAGCCTTGAGGCTCTGTCTGCTTTGTGATGAAAATTCATATCCCCTTGCCGCTGAATTTATCATACTGCCTGAAAAATCGCCTGCCTGCGACAGGAATTTTTGAATATGCTCTGATTCCTCGGCCGAAACAGGAAGCCTTGACAGCGCCTGCTTTGCGCCGGTGCAATCGCTGTTAAGCTTTGCCGCAAGACTGAGCCTTGCGGTGCCGGTGTTTGCGTACAGCCACTTTGACAGGTCTGATTTGATGTTTGTTATATAGTCCGATAATTCGGACAGCTCCATTCGGTAGCTCTGCTGGATTGTGTCACGGTATCTGTTCGCGGCAGAAAAGCCTGCAAAGCAGGCTGCCGCCGCAATGACGAGCACTGCGCAGGCAAAGCTTATTACCCTTATTATCTGACGTCTTTTAAGCCTTAACATATTTATCGAATCTCCTTTTTACAAAGTATTTCCTCATTGTCCGATAATATGTATTTCAAATTTTATTGCTTAGACGCGAAAAGATAAAATAAAAGTGAAGCATATTATGTTAGATAAAAAAGAAAGTGCCGCTATAATGCAGCACTTCTGACGAATGTTTAAAATTTTAAAGGACAGCCGCTTATTAAACGAAGCCTCCGTTTACGCCGAGCACCTGACCGGTTATAAACGATGACTTATCGCCGGCAAGGAAAACTGCAGCGTTTGCAATATCCTCAGGCGTTCCAAGCCTTTGCAGCGGAGTTTCCTCTTTAAGGGCGTTTAAATCATCCTGTGAGTATTCATTGAGCATATCGGTCATAATTACTCCGGGCGCAATTGCGTTTACCCTTATTCCGCTGAGAGAAACCTCCTTTGCAAGAGCCTTGGTAAATCCTATAACTCCGGCTTTTGAGGCGGAATATGCAACCTCGCAGCTTGCTCCTGTTTGTCCCCACATTGAGCTTATGTTTATTATGCTGCCGCTTTTTCGACTTATCATATCCGGCAATACGGCGTGACAGAAATTGTAGCAGCCGGTTAGGTTCGTTGCGATAATTTCGTTCCACTGCTTGGGAGAAAGTTCCTGCAAAAGCGATGATGATGCGATGGCGGCGTTGTTTACGAGAATATCTATATGACCGAATTGTTTTATAGCTTCATTTGTGACATATAATGCGTCATCGTGGCTTTTTACATCGGCTTTAAAGGAAAACGCCGATACCCCAAGCTTAGATATTTTGCTTACAATACTTTCGGCGCAGTCCGAGCGATGCTTATATGTTATAGCTATATTACAGCCCTCGGCTGCAAGAGCAAGGGCGATGGCGGCGCCTATTCCCCTTGAGCCGCCTGTTATTATTGCACATTTAGACATACCTGCTCCTTGTAATTCCCTATTTATTTTATTTAATCAGCACCTTGACTATCTCGCCGATAAACATCTTGTGATAATCCTTTGACGCGTAATTTGCGCTGTCAAGAGAATGGTCAATAAAGCATTCGGGTGAGAAGTCCTGTTTGTAAAGCTTTTTGCATACAAGCACAAGCCTTGCCTGTTCAAAATAAGGGGCAGCCTCGTCGAATATCGGTGTAAGTCCCGTTTCCCTGACCTTATCCGTATCTCTGCCGGATTTTGTTCCGCAAAGCGAAAGCTCTTTGCGAAAGTCCTGACCGAAGCCGCAAAGCGTAAAATAATCCTCACTGTCAACAAAGCCCAAGGTGTATCTTTGAGGTCTGATGAATGTGAAAACAACGTTTTTGTTCCACAAAACGCCGACTCCGCCCCAGCTGACGGTCATTGTATTAAATTTATTTGCGTTTCCTGCCGACAGCAAAAGCCAGTCCTTGCCGATGATGTCAAAGGGATTTTGCGTTAATTCATTTGCTTTTATTTCTTTAAAGCTGCTCATTTTATTTCCTCCTGTCAATTGTTGAATTATATAATACGGCGCTTTTAAAAAAATTATACCACTCGAATGTATAATATACAATATGCGCTGTATATTATACATATTTTTTCCCCTTGCGAATATGAGTATAAGAATTATCCTGTCTTTGGCTTTTACAGATATAGTCGCTTAATCGTTCGCTGTTCGTTGCATTTGCCAAAATAGTGCAAATTCAATCCGCAAAATGTGTGCTGATATACAAAAATGAGTTTTTATGAATAAATATACATAAAAACCTTGATTTTTTGCATAAGGAGTGTATAATGTAATCACTGAAGAAAATTTGAAATTTAAATATAAACGGAGGCATTAAAAATGGCAAACGATAAGAAAATCAAAAAGGTAGTTTTGGCGTATTCCGGCGGACTTGATACATCTATTATAATTCCGTGGCTAAAGGAAAACTATGACAACTGCGAGGTCATTGCGGTTCCGGCGATGTAGGACAGGGCACAGAGCTTGAGGGCCTTGAAGAAAAGGCAATAAAGACGGGCGCGTCAAAGCTTTATATTGAGGATCTTAACAAGGAATTTATAGAGGATTATGTTTGGCCTACATTAAAGGCAGACGCTGTTTATGAGGGCAAATATCTGCTTGGCACATCGTTTGCAAGACCGATAATAGCAAAGAGGATAGTTGAGATAGCTCTTGCCGAGGGCGCGGACGCAATATGCCACGGCTGCACCGGCAAGGGAAACGATCAGGTTCGCTTTGAGCTTGCGATAAAGGCTTATGCTCCTGATATGAAGATAATAGCTCCGTGGAGAACATGGGAATTTAAATCGAGAGAAGAGGAGATAGAGTATGCCGAGAAAATGGGCATTCCTCTTAAGATAAACAGAGAGACAAACTACTCTAAGGACAAAAATATATGGCATCTTTCGCACGAGGGACTGGATCTTGAGGATCCCGCAAACGAGCCGAAATACAACGAGCCCGGTTTCTTGGAGCTCGGCGTTTCGCCGGAGCAGGCTCCCGACAAGCCGGAATATGTTACGCTTCACTTTGAAAAGGGCATCCCGACCTCAATAAACGGCGAGGAAATGGACGCGGTTACTATTGTTAAGACGCTTAACGAAATGGGCGGAAGAAACGGAATAGGTATTACCGATATAGTAGAAAACCGTCTTGTCGGAATGAAGGCGAGAGGCGTTTATGAAACTCCGGGCGGTACGATTTTATATGCCGCTCACAAGAAGCTTGAAGAGATTTGCCTTGACCGTGACACCTTCCATTATAAGGAGAGCGTTGCAATTCGCTTTGCCGAGCTTGTTTATTACGGTCAGTGGTACACCCCGTTAAGAGAGGCTCTCTCGGCATTTGTTGACAGCACTCAGGAGACTGTAACGGGCGATGTCAAGCTCAAGCTTTACAAGGGCAATATAATAGACGCAGGCGTTACGTCGCCGTATTCGCTTTATGACGAGGAGATAGCAACCTTTGATGAGGACGAGGTTTACGACCAGAACGATTCGGCAGGCTTCATAAATCTCTTTGGGCTTCCTATAAAGGTTCGCGCAAAAAAGGGACTTATAAAGTAATTAATTAAAAATTTGCGTTTAACGCGGATTGCCGGTAAAATCAAAATTTTACAATTATTAAAAGTCGCATATATTCTTGACGCAAAGCCGTTAAGCGGAGGAATACAGCCTCCGCTTAACGATATATGCGATTTAATCATATTTTTATTGCATAAAGGGGACGGGCGCATTTCGCCCGTCCCATAAACTGATTTTATGAGGTGAATTTAATGAAGCTGTGGGCAGGACGCTTTCAGAAGGAAATTAGCAAAACGACAAACGACTTTAACTCATCAATAGCCTTTGACAGCAAAATGTATAAGCAGGATATAGAGGGGAGCATAGCTCATGCCTCAATGCTGGGACAATGCGGAATAATAGAGGACAGCGAGTCAAAAAAAATATGCGACGGTCTCAGGGAGATATTAAACGACATAGAGAGCGGAGCGCTTAAAATTGATATGGAGGCAGAGGATATTCACACCTTTATCGAGGGTGAATTGACCGCTCGGCTTGGCGATACAGGCAAAAGACTGCACACGGCACGGAGCAGAAACGATCAGGTGGCTCTTGACATAAGACTTTATTTAAGAGATGAATGCGCCGAGGTCGAGTCCTTGCTTAAGGAGCTTTTGCAGGTGCTTTGCAACAAGGCGGAGGAGTATGCGGACGCGGTAATGCCGGGCTATACGCATTTGCAAAGGGCGCAGCCGATAACCTTTGGGCATCATCTTATGGCATATGCCCAAATGTTTCTGCGTGACCTTTCAAGGCTTGCCGACGCTAAAAAGAGAATGAACGTGCTTCCGCTTGGAAGCTGCGCGCTTGCCGGAACGACATATCCGATAGACCGCAGCATAACCTCAGAGCTTTTGGGCTTTGACGCAGCGACGGAAAACAGTCTTGACGGTGTTTCGGACAGAGATTTCTGCATTGAGCTTGCGGGGGCGCTTTCGATAATAATGGTTCACCTTTCCCGTTTCAGCGAGGAGATAATCGCGTGGTGCTCATGGGAGTTTAAGTTTGTTGAGCTTGATGACGCTTTTTCGACAGGTTCAAGCATAATGCCGCAAAAAAAGAATCCCGACATAGCAGAGCTTGTAAGGGGAAAGTCAGGCAGAGTGTTTGGCGATTTGACAACGTTGCTCACTGTTATGAAGGGAATAGCGCTGGCGTATAACAAGGATATGCAGGAGGATAAGGAGGCTATTTTCGACGCGTTTGACACCGTTAAAATGTGCCTGACCGCCTTTACTCCGATGATAGACACAATGACGGTTCTGACAGAAAATATGAGAAAGGCTGCTGCCGGCGGCTTTATCAACGCTACCGACTGCGCAGACTATCTTGTTAAAAAGGGACTTCCGTTCCGTGACGCGTACAAGGCGACCGGAACACTTGTTGCAAGGTGCATAGAGCTAAAAACAGACCTTGAGCAGCTTCCGCTTGATGAATACAAGGCGATCTGCGATATGTTTGACGAAGGGGTTTACGAGGCTATTTCGCTTGAAAAGTGTGTAAACGACAGAAAAGCGTTTGGCGGGCCGGCAAAGGAAAATGTAATTGCGGCGGTCGCAAACGTGAGAAAGGCGATAGGCTGAGCGAATAACTCATATAAAAGGCATTGCCGAATTTAAAAATCGGCAGGGCTTACGGATTATTTTAAGATAACGGAAAGAGATGTTAAAAATGATAAAAGCAGGTATAATAGGGGCTACCGGATATGCCGGAGCGGAGCTTGTGCGTATTTTGACGGCTCATCCTGCGGCTGAAATTGCTGCGATAAGCTCCGTCAGCTTTGAGGGAAAGGCGATAAGCGAGGTTTATCCGGCGTATTATCGGCTTAACGATATGGTGTGTGAAAGCGCTGACGGCGTTATTGAAAAAAGCGATGTTATATTTGCGGCTTTGCCGCACGGACTGTCGCAGGAGCTTGCCCAAAAATGCTTTGATCAAAACAAAGTATTTATTGATTTGGGAGCCGATTTTCGACTTGAAAGCGAAGATGAATACAAGGAGTGGTACGGCGGAGAATATCTTAACAAGGAGCTTCACGCAAGCTCGGTGTATGGTCTGCCGGAGCTTTTCAGAAAAAATATAAAGGGAAAAAGAATAATAGCCAATCCCGGCTGCTACACAACAGGCGTTCCGCTTGCTCTTGCGCCTGCCGTGGCCAATGCCCTTGTAGAAACTGCCGGAATTATTGCCGACTGTAAATCCGGCGTTACCGGAGCAGGCAGAGGGCTCTCGCAGAATACGCATTATCCGGATCTTAACGAAGGCTTTCACCCGTACAAGGTCGCTTCCCACCGCCATACTCCTGAAATTGAGCAGACGCTTTCTCATCTTGCCGGCGAAAAGGTTAAAATAACATTTGTGCCGCATCTTTTGCCTGTGAACAGAGGCATACTTTCCACCTGCTACGCGCACCTTAAGGACGGCGTAACAAAAGAGCAGTTAAGAAGCGCATATGAGGAGTTTTACGGAAATGAATTTTTCGTGCGTCTCTTGCCTGACGGCGCTGTCGCCGATATTCACAATATAAAGTGTTCTAATTTTTGTGATGTTTCTTTGCACGTTGATGAAAGAACAGGTACATTGATTGCCGTTTCGGCAATTGACAATATGGTAAAGGGCGCTGCCGGTCAAGCTGTTCAGAATATGAACATACTGTTTGACCTCGACGAAAAAACGGGACTTGACTTTATACCTCCGGCGTTTTGATAATCCATCAAGCCGCCTTGCTTTTAAATCGTGATAAGGCTTGATAAAATACGAAGTCGAATTATCGGGGAGTGAAAATGATGGATATAAAATTTATTGAAAACGGAAGCGTGACTTCGCCGGCAGGCTTTAAAGCAGGCGGCGTTTGCGCTTCTATAAAGCCCTCCAACACAACGAAAAGAGATGTAGCCTTAATATATTGTGAAAAGCAGTGTAACGCCGCTGCCGTGTTTACAAAAAATCTTGTAAAAACAGACGCAATTACCGTCACGCAAAGAAATCTTGAAAACGGTACCGCGAGGGCCGTTATTGTTAACAGCGGCAATGCAAACTGCTGTAATGCCGACGGACTTGAAAAAGCCGAGCGTATGTGCCGTCTTGCCGCCGAGGCTTTAGATATTGACGAAAGCGACGTTATAGTGGCTTCAACAGGGGTAATAGGTCAGCCGCTTCCGATAGAGTGTATTGAAAATAATATAAAAGCGCTTGCAAACAGTCTGTCAGAGGACGGCGGAACAGACGCGGCAGAGGCTATTATGACTACCGACACCGTTAAGAAGGAGGCGGCAATCACCTTTGAGCTTGACGGGAAGAAGGTTACCGTAGGAGCTATTGCGAAGGGCAGCGGTATGATACATATCAATATGGGCACAATGCTAAGCTTCGTGACAACAGACGCCGCTATATCATCTGAAATGCTGAAATCGGCTTTGCTTGAGGCTGTTGACGTCAGCTATAATATGGTGACGGTCGACGGCGACACGTCAACCAACGATACCCTTGCTATAATGGCGAACGGGCTTGCCGGCAATGATGAAATAACAGAGAAAAACGAGGCCTATAAAATATTTGTTGACGCTCTTACCGTACTTTGCAAAAGCATTGCGAAAAGGCTTGCGGCAGACGGCGAGGGCGCAGGGAAATTCTTAATATGCTCCGTTAAAGGCGCAAAAACGGAGAGGGACGCTAAGGGGATAGCGAAATGCGTAATAGGCTCAAGCCTTGTAAAGGCGGCAATGTTCGGCGCTGACGCAAACTGCGGCAGGATACTTTGCGCCATAGGCTACAGCGGAATGGATGTTGACGTAAAAAAGGCTAATGTTTATTACAAGTCTTTGAGCGGAACTATCCTTGTTTGTGAAAACGGTCTTGGCATTCGTTTTTCTGAAGAGCTTGCAAAGGAGATACTCTCGGAAAACGAGATAGAGATAATTATTGAATTAAACGACGGCGAAGCCTGCGCCGAGGCTTACGGCTGCGATTTGACATATGAATATGTAAGAATAAACGGCGATTACAGAACCTGACGGACAGTTTTTCCGTTTAATCACGGTATGATTGTTGGTATATAATATTTTGATTTTAAATATTTGATTTTAAAAGCGGTTTTAAATTCGGCTGCGGCGGCGACCGCTTGCGTAAGCCGCAGGCTTACGCAAGCCCCCGGACAATCGTTGTTGCCGAGCGGCAACAACGATTGTCCGGGGAACGTACCGCCGAAGGCGGTACGGGTCGCCGCGCAGTAGAGCGGTGCCCGTATCTGCCCCGTTTATCATAAATACTTAATCCGTATAATCGCTTTCAAACAACATATAACTCAGGAATTTAAATTTAATATATAATAAAATTAATTTTAAAAATAAATAATAAGGACGAAAAGGTATGAGCAACAATAACGAAAATCAGGCGCAGGTGCTTGTTCAGGCACTGCCGTACATTCAAAAATATTCAGGCGAAACTATTGTGGTAAAATACGGCGGAAACGCCATGATAAGCCCGGAGCTTAAAAGCGCGGTTATGAGCGATATAGTTTTGATGCAGCTAGTCGGGATAAACGTAGTGCTCGTTCATGGCGGAGGGCCTGAGATTAGCTCTATGCTGAAAAAAATCGGCAAGCAAAGCGAGTTTATAGGCGGAATGAGGGTCACGGACGAAGAAACCATAGATATAGTGCAGCAGGTGCTCGCGGGAAAGGTCAACAAAAGTCTTGTGCAGCATCTTGAAATGCAGGGCGGCAAGGCTATGGGACTTTGCGGACTTGACGGCAGGATGCTTATGGCTGAAAAGCTGATAACGGCAGATGACCTCGGCTTTGTAGGCGAAATAACCGAGGTGAACACAAAACCGATAAAGGATCTCATAAAGGACGGCTATGTGCCTATAATTTCTACAATAGCCGGAGGCTACAGAGGCGAGGTGTTCAATATAAACGCAGACATAGCCGCCGCACAAATCGCAGCTAAGCTTGGCGCCTGCAAGCTTATACTTATGACAGATATAAGAGGACTGCTGCGGAATAAGGAGAACGAGGATACACTGATTCCTGTTGTTAATGTAAGCGATGTTCCAAGCCTTAAAAAAGAGGGAATAATCAGCGGAGGAATGATACCGAAGATCGACTGCTGCGTTGACGCGGTAAGACAGGGAGTAAAGCGTGCGCATATAATCGACGGCAGGATAAAGCATTCAATACTTATTGAAATGTTTTCCGACGAGGGTATCGGAACAATGTTCTATTAAATAAGGAGAGCCTATGGAAATAGTCAGTATGGAAATAAGCCGGTATGACGAGATATATGCTTTGTGGCAGATAACTACAAAGCGCGCCATCAGCAGTGCGGACAGCCGCGAAAATCTCGAAAAGTACCTTGAGCGAAACAAGGGAATGAGCCAGGTTGCCATTATGGACGGCAGGGTTGTCGGAACTGTTCTTGCAGGTCACGACGGCAGACGCGGCTTTATTCATCATATGGCGGTGCTGCCCGAATACCGCCGACACGGAATTGCAAGAGCAATGGCGCAGAGGGCTGTTGAAAAGCTAAAGGAGGACGGAATAAGCAAGACCCATATTTTTGTATTCAGGGACAACGCGCTCGGTCAATCGTTTTGGCCGTCCGTCGGCTGGAAAAAATGTGACGATCTTACAGTATTCGCCTTTGATACGGAGGGAAACCATGATGAAATTTGACGAAATAAAAAGCGATGAAAAGAAATATATAATGAATACATACGGCCGCTTTAACGCAGCTTTGGAAAGCGGAAGCGGAGCGCATGCGGTTGACGCGGACGGAAAGGAATATATAGACTTTACAAGCGGAATAGGCGTAAATGCACTCGGCTACTGCGACAAGGACTGGATCAACGCCGTTACAAATCAGCTTAATAAGCTTCAGCATATTTCAAATCTATACACAAGCCCCGTTCAGGTTGAGTGCGCAAAGCTCATATGCTCAAAAACAGGCTTTGACAAGGTGTTTTTTTCAAATTCAGGAGCAGAGGCAAACGAATGTGCAATAAAGCTGTCAAGAAAATACAGCTTTGACAAATACGGAGAGGGCAGAAATGAGATAATATCGCTGAAGAACTCTTTTCACGGCAGAACCGTAACAACTCTTGCCGCAACAGGACAGGATGTTTTTCATAACTTCTTTTTCCCATTTACAGATGGATTTGTATTTGCACAGGCAAACGATATTGAAAGCGTTAAAGCGCTTATAAGCGATAAGACCTGTGCCGTTATGATGGAGCTTATTCAGGGCGAGGGCGGCGTAATGCCTCTTGACAAGGATTTTGTTCTTGATGTGCAGAAGCTGTGCAGAGAAAACGACCTTTGCCTTATAATCGACGAGGTTCAAACCGGCGTTGGCAGGACCGGAAGTCTTTACTGCTTTGAAAATTACGGCGTCAAGCCGGATATACTCACATCCGCAAAGGGGCTTGGCGGCGGACTGCCGTTTGGAGCCTGTATGTGCAATGAAAAGCTTTCGGGCGTTCTCACTCCAGGTACGCACGCCACAACCTACGGCGGAAATCCGGTAGTGTGCGCAGGCTCAATAGAGGTGCTTAAAAGAGTGAGCGAGCCGGAATTTCTAAAACAGGTGAGCGAGAAGGGAAGCTACATAAGAAAAAAGCTCGCCGATGTTGACGGGGTTTTGCAGGTTCGCGGAATGGGTATGATGATCGGCGTTGTGCTTAAAAAAGATAACGCAAAGCAGGTGGTAGAAAAATGCCTTGAAAACGGGCTGCTCGTTCTTACGGCGAAAAATCTTGTCCGTCTTTTGCCGCCTCTCAACATTTCATATGAGGATATTGACAGAGGACTTGATATACTTGCGGAAGCAATAAATTCTTAACTTGGGAATAAAAATAAAAAACATATCTCCTGAATTAACAGTCAGGCTATTAAAAAAATTATAATACGAAAGGATAATACAATATGAAGCATTTATTAAAGCTACTCGATTTAAGCAGTGAGGAAATAATTGAAATTCTTAACCTTGCCGATCAGCTGAAATATGAACAAAAGCACGGCATTTCACACAAGCACCTTGAGGGCAAGAGCCTTGGAATGATATTTCAAAAGGCGTCAACGAGGACAAGGGTGTCGTTTGAGGTGGGAATGTATCAGCTTGGCGGTCAGCCGCTGTTTCTCTCGGCGAACGATATGCAGATTGGCAGGGGGGAGCCTGTTCAGGATACCGCAAGAGTGCTGTCTCGCTTCCTTGACGGAATTATGATAAGGACGTTTGAGCAGAAGGAGGTAGAGGATCTTGCCTCATACGGCTCAATATCCGTAATAAACGGGCTTACAGACTTCTGCCATCCGTGCCAGGTGCTTGCAGATCTTATGACCATTCGTGAATTTAAGGGTACGCTTGAGGGTCATAAGCTGTGCTTTATCGGAGACGGAAATAATATGATGAATTCTCTTATAGTCGGCGGACTTAAAACAGGTATGGCTGTTTCCGTCGCATGTCCGCAGGGATACGAGCCTCCGCAGGAGATACTCGACTTTGCCGCCGGATACGATTGCTTTGAGCTGCACCGCAAGCCGATAGATGCCGCGGTAGACGCCGATGTGCTTATAACCGATGTTTGGGCGTCGATGGGTCAGGAGGGCGAAGCCGAAAAGAGGAAAAAGGCGTTTGAAGGCTACCAGATAAACGACGAGCTTATGGCTGCCGCCCATGAGGACTGTATGGTACAGCACTGTCTGCCTGCTCACCGTGAGGAGGAAATAACAGAAAAGGTGTTTGAGGCTCACGCGAACGAGATATTTGAAGAGGCTGAAAACCGCCTGCACGCACAAAAGGCAGTGCTTGTAAAGACAATGGGCGATTACGAGCAATAAATAAAAAGTAAAAATGACAGCCCGCCTTTAACAGGCGGGCGGAGCTTGTTTGTCGGAGATTTGATTTTAAGCCTTTAGGCTAAAAAAACAATAGTCCTGCAAATAAGCCCCTTTATTTTATCAGAGGTCGTATAAATGAATAACAGAGTAATGACCGCGATGAGCGGTGGAGTAGACAGCTCGGTGACGGCGGCTGTGCTTATAGAGCAGGGATACGAGGTCTGCGGCGCAACGCTGAGACTTTTCAGCAATGACGATATAGGCGTGCGTGACAAGACCTGCTGCTCGCTCGATGATGTTGACGACGCGCGCCGTGTTGCGTATAAGCTGGGAATAAAGCACTATGTATTCAATTTCAGCGACGCATTCAGGGAAAATGTTATAGAAAAATTTGCACAGGACTACATAAACGGTCTGACGCCAAATCCGTGCATTGAGTGCAACCGGCATATAAAATTTTCAAGGCTTTTGCAGAGGGCTGATTTGCTTGAATATGATATGATAGCGACAGGTCACTACGTTAAGAGGGAGTATGACAGCGCAAGCGGCCGTTACCTTTTAAAAAAAGCGAATGACAATAGGAAGGATCAAAGCTATGTGCTTTATGTTCTTTCACAGTACGAGCTTGAACACACGCTTTTCCCCATGGGAGAGATTACTAAGGAGAAAGCGCGTGAAATTGCCCTTGAAAAGGGGCTTATAAACGCAAAAAAGCGTGACAGTCAGGACATATGCTTTGTGCCGGACGGTGATTATGCAGGCTTCCTCGAAAACACGCTCGGAGTAAAGTCAAAGCAGGGAGATTTTGTTTATAAGGACGGCACCGTATTAGGCAGGCATAAGGGAATAATCCACTATACTATAGGACAGCGAAAGGGGCTTGGCATAAGCTACCGGCATCCGATATTTGTCCTTGACAAAAACGCTGTCAACGGTCAGGTGCTTCTCGGTGAAAACGAGGATCTTTTCACAAGCCGTCTTTATGCGAACAATTTAAATTTTATAGCTATCGACAAGCTGACAGCGCCTATGAGGGTGAGCGCAAGGGTGCGTTACAGCCAAAGCGAGTCGAGCGCCGTTGTTCATCCTATTGACGAGGATATTATTATGGTGGAGTTTGATGATCCGCAAAGAGCCGTAACGCCGGGTCAAGCGGTGGTTTTATACTCGGACGACGTTGTTATAGGTGGCGGAACTATAATGTCGGGGATGAACAGGTAATGGAAAATATGTATGACCTGAATAAAATTCTTGATGAAACCGTTAAAAAGGCAAGGAAGCTTAATATACCTGTGTCGGACAGGATAATTCCTAATGTTTATATAAACGGCAGAAGAAAAACGATACTTGGCACCTGCGAAAGACAAAAAAACGGTCAGTATAAAATCGTTATATCTGCCTTTGTGCTTGACGGCGGCGAGGATGAGATAAGAAACGTAATAGCGCACGAGGTGCTGCACACCTGCCGAAACTGCTCAAATCACGGGTATTTTTGGAAAATATATGCAAAGCGGCTTGGTCAGACGATCGGTCAGGAGATAAAAAGAGAGGGAAGCTCAGTTAAAGCAGACGAGCTTCGCCGAAACGCTCCGTATGAAATCGTTTGCAAGGACTGCGGAAAACAGCTTCGGCGGTACAAAAAAAGCGCACTTATTAAACATCCCGAAAGGTATCGCTGTATATGCGGCGGAGAGCTTTATGTTAAAGGCTGAGCGGATTTTGAATAATTAATAAAAAGCCATGACCGCCCTTTGGATTTTACACCAAAGGACGGCCATTTCAGCTTGTCGATAAATCTATTTTTTTGATACCTATAACAGCTTTACGGAGTAAATCCCCACCTGCTCTCTCAAAGAATTATTTTTATTTAAAGCCACTTTAAGGATATAAAAACTTTAATAAAGCAAATTTCTTGGTGCGAGAATGATGAGGTGCAGGAGAAGCTTCGCTTCTCCTGCAAAAAAATAAAATCTTAAGCAGCAGCGTTGACTGCGGTTCGCCGAAGAATTTATATGCTTACGGTATTTTGGGGCGTTCCGTTTTGGAACGCTTTAATATTTTCGCAGACTATTGACAAAAGTCTGCGCCGTGTTTCAATCGGAGCCCACGCAATATGCGGCGTTATGGTTATGCCGTTGATGTGTGCAAGGACGCAGTTTTCGGACATGGGTTCGGGATACAAAACGTCTATTGCCGCACCTCCTAAATGTCCGGAGGTTACCGCGTTTTTAAGCGCAATTTCGTCAACAAGACCGCCTCTTGCGGTGTTTATAAATAATGCGCCCTTTTTAAACAGCGAGAACGCGCGGCTGTCAAACATAAGGCGGCTTTCGTCGTTAAGGGGACAGTGTGCGCTGACTATATCGCTTTCCGCATACAGCGTTTCTAAAGGAGCATATTGAGCAAGCTCGTCTGTTTTTCCGCTGCGGTTATATGCAAGCACCCTCATTCCAAACGCATTTGCTATCCGTGCGACGGCCCTACCTATTGTGCCGTAACCGACAATACCAAGCGTTTTGTTGTAAAGCTCGTTCGTTCTGTAAGCTATAGGCGAAAAGGTCGTGCTTTTTTTCCAGCCCCCGTCCTGAACGAAGCTGTTGTATGCGCCTGTCCTGCTGTATCGTTCAAGAATAAGCGCGAACGTATGTTGGGCGACAGCGTTGGACGAGTAACTGCCTGCGTTGCATACCGTTATGCCGTGACGGCGGCAATAATCAAGATCTATATTATCAAAGCCGGTTGCCCACAGACCGATATATTTAAGCTTATTTGCGCCCGAAAGACTGACCGAGTCAAGCTTTGTCTTATTACAAATTACAGCGTCGGCGTCCTTGATTCGCGTTTGTATGTCCTCATAGTCAGTAAGGGGATATGCGGTTATCTCGCCAAGCTCATATAAAGGGGCAAGCGATAAATCATCCTCGCCGTTAGTAATGGTTATCACGTCGGTTAAAACAATTTTCATTATATCACCATCATACGCCTGAATATTCGCCGCCTAAACAGGCGGCGGTTTTTAATAAGGCTTATAAAGCCTTGATTTTATTTGAATTTATTTTAAAACAATGCCACTCCCGAATTATATGTGGGAATGGCAATTTAATATGATTTAAAAAGAATTAAAAAGATATATTTAAGTCAAAGCGGTTTATAAAGCCTTTTAAGCTTTTGCTTTATCAAAGCCTTTACAGTTCTTCTTCAAAAACCGGCTCAAAAGGGGAAACATTGTTTCCGAGAACCCTAAAGCGGTTATAGCGGTTGTCAAGCAGCTCCTGCGTAGACATTTCTCCATAGCGCTCAAATGTTGACGCTATTATGCCGCGGAGGCTGTCAAACATTTTGCTTTCAACTGTTTTTGGCTCCCTTATTACCCTTTCTATTACTTTTAGCTTGAATAAATCCTGAGCCGTCATACGCATACATTCCGCGGCGTAAGCCGTTTTTGACGGATCTTTCCACAGTATGCTTGCGCAGCCTTCGGGACTTATTACCGAATAAACCGCGTTTTCAAGCATCCACACCTCGTTTGCGACTGCAAGGCCAAGAGCTCCGCCGCTGCCGCCCTCTCCTATCAATATAGACAGTATAGGCGTTTTAAGTGTCATCATTTCCATAAGGTTTTCGGCAATTGCCTGTCCCTGACCTCTTTCTTCCGCGCCTATTCCGCAGAAGGCTCCGCTTGTGTCAACAAGGCAAAGCACCGGACGGTGAAATTTTTCCGCCTGCTTCATAAGACGAAGCGCCTTTCTGTATCCCTCGGGATGAGCCGAGCCGAAGTTGCGCTCCATCCTTTCCTTTGTGTTTCTGCCCTTTTCAAGACCGATAACTGTGACGGGCATATCGTCCCTGAGCATTCCTATGCCGCCGATAACCGCCTTATCGTCGGAAAAGCGGCGGTCGCCGTGCAGCTCGAAAAACGAGTCGCCGAAAAGACTGTTTATATAGTCTATAGCCGTAAGTCTGTTGTTTGATCTTGCTATTGTAACCTTATCAAAAGCGCTCATAAAGCTTACCCTCTCCTTTTGCGTTAGTTGTTTTTCCTTTTAGGCTGATATTATCGGTGCATTTTTAAAAGCTTTGAAATTGTGCTTTTAAGCTCCTTTCTCGGAACAACTGCGTCAATAAAGCCCTTTTCTTCAACAAACTCTGCCGTTTGAAAATCCTTGGGAAGCTTCTGCCTTATTGTTTGTTCAATTACTCTCGGCCCTGCAAATCCAACAAGGGCGTTTGGCTCTGAAAGGATTATATCGCCTTCCATCGCAAAGCTTGCGGTAACGCCGCCCGTTGTAGGGTCTGTAAGAACCGTAATGTATAACAGACCGGCGTCGCTGTGACGCTTTACAGCGCCGCTTGTTTTTGCCATTTGCATAAGGGATAATATTCCCTCCTGCATTCTCGCTCCGCCGGACACAGTGCATAATACGACCGGCAGCCGGTTTTCTGTTGCGTATTCAAACGCACGCGTAATTTTCTCTCCTGTGACCGTTCCCATACTGCCCATCATAAAGCCTGAATCCATTGCGCCGAGAACGGTTTTGTATCCGCCTATTTCGGCTGTTCCGGTAATGACGGACTCGTTTTCGCCGCTTTTGTGCTTTGCGCTTTGCAGCTTTGCGTCATAATCCGGAAAGCTCAAAAGATTTGATGATGTCATATTTGCGTCAAATTCCTCAAAGCTGTGTTCGTCTGAAAGCATTGCTATGCGTTCACGAGCTGAAAGCCTCATATGATGTCCGCATTTTGCACATACCTTGTTGGTTGCCTCAAGGTCGGCTGTAAGTATGAGCGATTTGCATTTAGGACATTTTACCCACATAGCCTCCGGAATTTCTGGGGTGTATTCGACGGTCAAGCCTTCGCTTGTCTGCTCAAGCTCGTTTTTCGGTTTTAAAAAGGTAAATAAATCGTTATTAAACATATGTCACAATCCTTTTTGAAAAAAGACAGCACAATGTCTGCGCATATGCTGTGTAAAAACTATTATACAGCAAAACAAAAAAATATACAATCACCGGCAGAGTGTTTTTTTAATTTATAGTCTTGACGTTTAGAGCAAAAAAGCCGTTTGAGAATGCCGGTTTGGAATGAAAATTATTTATTCTCTGTGCTTTCTCTGTGCTTTTTTTCTTCAAGCTTCTCCATAAAGTCCGTCGTATATTCTCCCGATACAAAATCAGGGTCGGAGAGGATTTCAATTTGTAAATCTCTGTTATGGTCTATTCCGTGTATATTAAGCTCGCTCAGCGCCATTTTCATCTTGCGTATGGCGTTGTCTCTGCCTCTTGCCTGAACAATCAGCTTGCCTATCATTGAATCGTAAAACGGCGGAACCGTATAGTCCTGGTATATTGCGCTGTCAAAGCGAACGCAGGGCCCTCCGGGAACGTGCAGCCTTGTAATCGTACCGCAGCACGGCATAAAGTTTTTGTCGGGGTTTTCGGCGTTTATTCTGCACTCTATAGCGTTGCCGTGCATAAACACCCTGTCCTGCTCAAGAGTAAGCTTTGCGCCTGCGGCAATTCTTATCTGCCACTGAACAAGGTCTATTCCTACCACCATTTCGGTTACCGCGTGCTCGACCTGAAGTCTTGTATTCATTTCCATAAAATAGAAGTTTTTGTCGCTGTCGAGCAGAAACTCTATTGTGCCTGCGTTGCAGTAGTTTACGGCGTGAGCCGCCTTTACGGACGCCTCCATCATCTTTTCTCTAATTTCGGGAGTTATTGCAGGTGAGGGGCTTTCTTCAATAAGCTTCTGATTTTTTCTTTGAACCGAGCATTCTCGCTCGCCAAGACAGATAACCTTGCCGTATTTATCGCATAGGATCTGCATTTCTATATGCTTTACGGGCTTTAAGTATTTTTCCATATACACAGCGCCGTCTCCAAACGCTATTTCCGCCTCGCTTGAAGCCGATAAAAATGCGTTTTCAAATTCATCAATACTGTGTACGAGGCGGATGCCTCTGCCGCCGCCGCCGCTTCTTGCTTTGATTAAAAGAGGAAATCCGATTTTTTCAGCCTCTTTTTTAGCCTCGTTTATATCCTCGATGACATCGCAGCCGGGCGTTACCGGCACGCCTGCCGCCTTCATTGTTTTTCTTGCCGTATCCTTGTTGCCGAGCAGGGTTATCATTTCGGAGCTTGGGCCGATAAATTCGATCTTGCACTGCTCGCACAGTGAAACAAATTTTGCGTTTTCGCTTAACAGACCGTAGCCGGGATGGATAGCCTGAGCGCCGGAAACGACTGCCGCAGATAAAATCGCTGCCATATTAAGGTAGCTGTCAGCGACCTGAGAGCCTCCTATGCAGTAGCTTTCGTCCGCAAGCTGAACGTGCATTGCAGACTTGTCCGCCTCGCTGTATATTGCGACCGTGGAAATTCCCATTTCACGGCAGGCTCTTATTATCCTTACGGCGATTTCGCCTCTGTTTGCGATTAGAATTTTAGAGAACATTGCCTTGCCTCCGTATGTAATATCGTTTGCGTTTGCCACTTGGGACAGAGGACGGTGGGGAGTGGTAAACGATTTAATTTTCAGTATAGTGCGTGTTGAGCGGTCAAATATTAAAAAGGCGTGTAATTTAACTTTCGGGTAAATGAAGGCGCCGGGCTTTGAGCTGGGCGGCGACCGGAGCTGCCTGCGGCAGCTCATCAACAGTGTATTCAGCCTGACGGACGGGTCAGGCTGAATACACTGTCGCATACCCGCAAAGCGGGGATGCGGTCGCCGCGGCGCAGAAACAGAAACGACGCTTTTTATTTTAATAGCGCCGAAAATCCTTGAGCGCCAAGCGCCTCGGCTTTATAGCGTTACGCCTTTTCGTTGTCGATAAGCGCAAATGAAAAATCCGCGCTTACACACAGCTTTCCGTTTACATAGCCCTTTGCGCTTACAAAGTGGAATGCGCCCCTGCTCCTTGTAAGTGTGCATTCTGACTCAAGAGTGTCGCCCGGCCGAACGGTGTTTTTAAATTTAACATTGTCCATCTTTGTGAAAAACGGAGTTTTTCCCTTTGCTCTGTCGCCAAGGAGCACACAGCTTGCCTGTGCCATCATTTCACAAAGTATAACGCCCGGAACAACCGGGTTTCCGGGGAAATGACCCTTCAAAAAAAACTCGTCGCCCCTTATCGTTATCTTTCCCTTGGACGTAACCTCGTCTATGACCTCCGCCTCTTCTACCAAGAGCATATTATCTCTGTGCGGGATTATCTGCTTGATTTCTTCCTGATTCATAACCGCTCTCCCTTACTTTATTTTAAACAGAGGCTGACCGTATTCAACTATATCGCCGTTGGTTACGCATATCTCAGCAATGATTCCGTTTTCCGTAGACGGTATCTCATTCATAAGCTTCATAGCCTCGATTATACAAACTATATCTCCTGAGCTTACAGACTGACCGACGCTTACAAACGGGTCCGCGTCGGGAGCCGGAGAAGTATAGAACACGCCAACCATAGGCGACGTAATCAGTCTGTAGTTTTCGTCGCTTTCCGCAGTTGTTTCAGGAACGGCTTTTTCCGGTTGAGGCGACGCGTTTTGAGCTATAACGGTCTGTGTTGCCGCCGCAGGAGCCGCCGCAGCGATTATCTCCTGTTTTACCTCTTTTTTAATAACAAGCTTTTCGCCGTCCGAGCCCTTCACCTCAAAGGAGGTGATCCCCGAATTGTCGATAGAGCCGATAAGCTCCTTGATTTGTTCAAAGTCAAACATAGACATAACTATTCTCCTTGCTTTATGGCTTTTTAAAAACTATGCAGGCGTTGTGACCGCCGAAACCGAGCGAGGTGGACATTGCAAAGTCAACCTGCTGTTCTAAGGCTTTGTTTGGAATATAGTTGAGGTCGCATTCCTCGTCCGGCTCGGCATAGCCGATGGTCGGAGGAAGTATGCCGTCCTTCAGAGCGAGAACGGTCAAGACCGCCTCGGTTCCGCCTGCCGCGCCGAGCATATGTCCTGTCATGGATTTTGTGGAGCTTATAAAGAGCTCCTTCGCTCTTTCGCCAAACGCCTTTTTTATAGCAAGCGTTTCGGTTTTGTCGTTTGCCGGCGTACTTGTGCCGTGTGCGTTTATATAGATTTTGTCGCCGTCCTGTATTTCGGCTTCGTTTACGGCAATGCGTATTGCCCTCGCGGGGCCCTCTGCCTCCGGGTCCGGGGCGGTAACGTGGTGAGCGTCACAGCTGTTTCCGTAACCGCAAATCTCAGCGTAAATCTTTGCGCCTCTTGCAACTGCGTGCTCGTATTCCTCAAGAATAACTATTCCGGCGCCCTCGCCCATTACAAAGCCGTCCCTGCGCTTGTCAAACGGAACGCAGGCGGTTTTTGGGTCGTCTCTTGTCGTAAGAGCCTTGCAGCTTGAAAATCCTGCTATTGTAAGCGGAGTTACGGCAGCCTCTGCGCCGCCGGCGATTATCGCGTCTGCATATCCGTTTTTTATGGCGTGGAAGGCTTCTCCGATAGAATGTGTGCCTGTGGCGCAGGCTGTAACTATCGGCAGGCAGACTCCTTGAGCCTTAAAGCGTATTGCAACCGTGCCTGACGCCATATTTCCAATCATCATGGGCACGAAATACGGCGACACCTTTCTCGGCCCGCTGTGATCCATGGCGATTGAATTTGCGTAAAACGTCTGCATTCCGCCGATGCCGGAGCCGATGTAAACGCCGAGCCGCTCCGGCTCAACGGTTCCGATTATTCCGCTGTCGTCAACAGCCTGCTGTGCTGCGGCGACGGCATATATCGTAAATTCGTCGGTTTTTCTTAAATCTCGTTTTTCAATATATTCGGTCGGGTCAAAGTCTTTTACCTCGGCTGCGATCTTCACCTTTAAATCTGATGTGTCGAACTTGCTTATAAAGTCGATTCCGCTTTTGCCCGATTTTATCGAGCTCCAAGCCGTTTCAACATTATTGCCGACGGGTGTGACCGCACCCAGACCGGTAACTGCTACTCTTCTCATTGGGCTGCTCCTTTATCTGAAATAAATTGTTTACATTGCCATTCCGCCGTCAACCCTGATAACCTCGCCGGTGATATAGGCGGCTTCGTCTGAGGCAAGAAATGCGACGGCATTTGCAACATCCTGAACCGTTCCCATTTTTCTTGCCGGAATTGATTCGGCTATCTGCTTTTTAACTTTATCGCTCAGGGCGTTTGTCATATCGGTTGCGATAAAGCCGGGGGCGACTGCGTTGCAGGTAACTCCTCTTGCCGCAAGCTCCTTTGCGACTGATTTTGTCAAGCCTATTATACCTGCTTTTGCGGCTGCGTAGTTAGCCTGTCCGGCGTTGCCGTTTAGTCCGACAACGGACGATGTGCTGATTATTCTGCCGCAGCGCTTTTTCATAAAGTGGGAATATGTATTTTTTATCATATTGAACACGCCCTTGAGGTTTACGGCAAGAACCGCGTCGTAGTCCGATTCCTCCATTCTCAAAACAAGCTTGTCCCTTACAATGCCAGCGTTGTTTACAAGTATGTCTATTCCGCCGAACTCTTCGATTATAGCGTCGCATACCTGCTTTGTAGCCTCGAATGAGGAAACGTCGCAGTCATATGTTTCGCATTTTACTCCAAGCTCAAGTATTTCCTGCTTTGTGGCGGCTGCGTTTTCGTCATCGCCTGTGAATACAACGGCGATATTTGCGCCCTCCTTTGCAAGCGTCAGGGCAATAGCCTTTCCGATTCCCCTTGACGCTCCTGTTATAACAGCGGTTTTATTTTGAAATCTCATAATATATCTTCCTTTCGCAGACGGTGCAGTACCGTTTATTGTTTTATTAGCCGACGCCATGACGAACAAGGCTGCATACTGCGGCTCAAGGCGCTTTCAAATCAGAGAAGCTGTTCCTTTATCGCCTCAAGATCTTCCTTGTTCTCAAGCTTAAATGCACAAAGCTCGGCATTTATTTTCTTTATAAGACCCGTAAGCGTCTTGCCGGGACCGCATTCGATAAATGTATCCACGCCGAGAGACGCGAGGTTTTCGATTGTTTTCTGCCAGAGCACCGGACTTTTCACCTGTGCCGTTATAAGAGATTTGTAATCCCCCTCATAGGGACGTGCTGTTGCGTTGGCAAAAACCGGTATATTCGGCTCTTTTAGCTCCTTGTCCGACAGATACTGTGCAAGACCGTCGGAGGCGGATTCCATAAATGGGGAGTGGAAGGCTCCGCTTACCGCAAGCGGCACAGCCTTGCCTTTATGCTCCTTCACTGCGGCGCAAAGCGCGTCGAGCTCGCTTTCCTGAGCCGCTACAACGGTTTGAGCCGGACTGTTGTAATTGACCGGCCATGCCTTTTCAAAGCCTGAGCATATTTCCTCTACAGTTTCAGGTGTAAGCTTTAATACGGCTGCCATTGCTCCCTTGTTTTTCTCTGCCGCGTCGTTCATAAGCTCGGCTCTTTTGCAAACGAGCGAAAACGCGTCCTTGTCGCTCATCATTCCGCCGAAGGCTATGGCGGCGATTTCTCCAAGAGAGAAGCCGGCGACAAAATCAGGCTTTATTCCTGCTTCAAGGGCGGCTCTTGCCGCTGCAAGGTCGACCGCGAAAACGCACGGTTGAGTATTTTTTGTTATCGAAAGCTCTTCCTTTGTTCCTTCAAAGCATTGGAGCGAGGTCTTTTCACGAACCGAGTCGGCGGCTTCAAAAACGGCTCTTGCAGCCGGGGAACAGTCGAAAAGCTCTTTTCCCATTCCGGGATATTGAGCGCCCTGTCCCGAAAGAACAAACGCTATTTTACCCATTTCATAGCACCGCCTAACACCTTTTCACACTGCGTGAACAAATCCTCTATTATCTCCTTAGCACTCTGCTCCTGCTTGACCATAGACGCAACCTGACCTGCTATAACGCAGCCGGTTTTAACGTCGCCGCCTCTTGCGGCTGCTCTCAGCACGCCGAGGCCGAGCTTTTCAAGCTCCTCGTCAGACACGCTGCTGTCGTATTCCTGCTTTAAATATTCTCGTGTGAATGCGTTTTTTATAGAGCGCACGGGATGACCGAGCCTTTTGCCTGTCAATACCGTGTCTATATCCTTCGCCTTTAAAACCTTGTCTTTATATTCCTGCGCTATTGTGCATTCCTTTGCAACAAGGAATCGAGTGCCGACCTGCACGCCCTGAGCGCCGAGCATAAACGCCGCCGCAAGCTGTCTGCCGTCTGCAATTCCGCCTGCCGCAATAACAGGGATCGACACTGCGTCAACAACCTGCGGAACAAGCGCCATTGTTGTCAAATCGCCGACGTGACCGCCTGATTCGCCGCCCTCTGCAATAACGGCAAAGGCGCCGTTTCTTTCGGCAAGCTTTGCAAGCGATACCGACGGGACAACCGGAATTACCTTTATTCCGGCTTCTATCCATTTTTTCATATATTTTCCGGGATTGCCTGCGCCGGTTGTGATGACCTGGATTTTTTCCTCGGCAACAACCTGGGCAACCTCCTCTACAAACGGACTCATCAGCATGACGTTCACGCCGAACGGCTTGTCCGTAAGCTCTCTTGCCTTTTTAATTTCCGCTCTCAGCTGGTCTCCGTTTGAATTCATTCCAGCGATAATTCCGAGACCTCCGGCGTTGCTTACGCCTGCGGCAAGACTTGCGTCTGCAACCCATGCCATACCTCCCTGGAAAATGGGATATTTTATGCCGAGCTGCTCATTGATTGGTGTTGAAATCATTTTTTAACCCTTTCCCTTTCTCTTTATTTGTTCCACTGTATTACACAGCTGCCTGTCGTTAATCCTGCGCCGAACGCGCACATTCCTATGTAATCGCCCTTTTTAAGCTTTCCCGACTTGTTTATTTCATCAAGAGCGATAGGAATGCAGCCGGCAGATGTATTGCCGTATTCTCCGATATTTATTACATAATTCTCGATAGGAATTTCAAGCTTTGCCGCCGCCGCCTCAATTATCCTTATGTTTGCCTGATGCGGTATCATATGGTCTATCTGGCTTTGTGAAAGTCCTGCGTCACGGACGACCTTGCGCACTCCTTTAACCATATTTGTTACGGCAAATTTATATACCTCCTGTCCCACCATATGTAGAACCGGCTTTTGCCCCTCGTGCTTGTCAAACGGTGAGGTTAGCTGACCCCTTGGGGCGTAAAGCACGTCCGTATTTCCTTTTGCGGTGAGATAAATTGACTTTAGCCCGTCGCCTTCGCCGAGAACTACAGCGCCTCCGCCGTCGCCGAATAGCACGCAGGTGGAACGGTCGGTCCAGTCAGTCATATTTGAAAGATTGTCAAACGCGACTATAAGAGCGTGTTTTATCTTGCCTCTTGCAAAAAAGCCGTCGGCTACGTCCATGGCGTATATAAAACCGGAGCACGCCGCGTTTACGTCAAACGAAGGGCAGGATGCGCCGAGCTCCTTTTGTATTACACACGCCTGAGAAGGCGTGATATACATACCCTTCATTGTGGCGCAGATTATAAGGTCAAGCTCCTGAGCCGTTATTCCGGCGTCCTCAAGAGCCTGCTTGGCAGCGCTTACACAAAGCTCGGTTATTGTTTCCGTTGTTGTTACCCGTCTGTTGTGAATGCCGGTTCTTGTGCGTATCCACTCGTCGTTTGTGTCTACCATAGTCGAAAGCTCATCGTTTGATAATATGTATTCCGGCACGGCGTGTCCTGTGCCCAAAATGTTGAAACTCATGATTTTAATTCCTCCATTTTCTTTAGCCTTGCGTTCAAAAAGATATTTATTCTGTCAATACAGCTTACCAAAAGCTTTTTTTCGTTTTCGCTCATACTTTTAGAAATTTTGTTTGCCATATTGCGGTGAAAACGCTTGTGTATTCTGTCGGCGTGCCGTCCGCTGCTTGTAAGCTGTATAAATACCTGCCGCCCGTCCTCGATGCTCTTTTTTCGTGTAACATATCCCTTTTTTTCAAGCTTGTTCACCATTGCCGTGACCGACGCCGGCGTTATCAGAAGCTCAGAGGCTATCTCGCCCACCGTTTTCCCTACAAGCGGATTTCGGTTTACTGCTTCAATGAAATTGAGCTCGCATATTGAAAGATTAAAGCGCTTTGATTTTGTAAGCATTGATTGCTCGACCCTTGAAAAAAGAATATAGCTTTTTCCCATGGCGTCGCTCAGTCTGTCGGAAAAGGAATCCTCCATTCATAAAGCTCCTTTTTGTGGCGTTATCCGAACGGCATGCAATCATCGGATGGCGCCAAAACGAGTTTGTGACGCCGAAGGTAAGGCAGATTGCCGCTGCGGATATTTCCGAATTAGTTAAATAACCTAAATAATTTTATCTCTATACTGCTCTTTTGTCAAGTAAAGCGGCGCAGTTATAATGTCTTTTTTAAAACAGGGCGAGCCTGCTTTTGCGCGGGAGGATAAATTTATCGCGGAAAATCCGCAGCCGGCGCCGACGTCCGCCGCGCCTTCGGGCGGCGGACGTCGCATTGCTTCGGCGCAGCGGTGCTGCGCCGAAGCACCGAGGAGCGAAGCTCCTGCGCCGGCCGCAATAGCGGAAAGCTATCTTGAGCGAAGTAGCAGGCTCGCTTTAAATAAAAATCAACTAAAATTTTATTATCTTAATAACTGACCGCCGAAGTATAAAGCGCATAAATCATTTCATATAATTAATACTACTCTCACAGCTTAAAACAAAATGACGAATACTGTCAGCTGCAATAATCCTCAAGCAGCCTTTTAACCTCTCTTTCGTTTTCCGCATAAACGCCTTGCCTTAACTGCTTTGTGTCAAACTGCGGCAAAGAGCTTGTAAGAGTTTCGGTTATTTTTACCGGAGCCTCGCCGCCGTTTTCAAATACGGCAATTTTTCCGTGAAAATCCTTTATAATATATTTGTCGGCTCCTTCTTCCGCCGTGGTCCTTGCGGAAACTGTGCTGTCATCGTCGGCTGTCGCCGAAGGCACAAGTGACGATACTCCCCCGACCAAAACAAGGAAGCATATTGTGAAAACAAGTGAAAATGCCAAACGCCTGCTCATATAGACACATCCTTAAAAATAAAGTTTCTGTGTTTATTCTTGAATGTTTTAACTATGTTTATACTCAGCGATTTTTGACAAAAATAAATTGTAGGTCGAATGGCTGTAATTATGAAAAATCGGTAAATAATTAACGAAAAGAGAAAAAATTTGAAAAAATCATTTCATTTTTATCGGATCGGTGGTATAATTCAAAATAGGTTTGTGTACTCATTTGAAAGTCAGGCGCAGGCTTTAAAAAGCACTGCCGAGGCAAATGAAGCAGATATTATGACAATAAACTAAAATTCATACGCAGAAAAATAAAAGAACAACGAAAGATAAAAGCAAGGAGGTAAAGCCTGTGAGGAACACGGATATAAGTAAATTTACGGACGACTCTCCGCAGGATAATATTGCAGTGATTGAAAAGAGCTTTCCAAGAAGATGCCTTTCGGCGTTATGGAAGGTGATTTCAACAATTCTTCTTATTCTTTTAATATCAATGATAGTTGTAGGAATATCCATAGGAATATATCTTTTGCAGCTTGCAAATCAGCCGACCGGCATTGACCTGCACGCGTCAAAGCTTAATCTTACCAGCTTTGTATATATCAAGGATGACAACAACAAATGGAAGGAATACGACAGGCTGCACAGCAACGAAAACAGGATATGGGTGGATCTTGACCAGATACCAAAGGCTATGAAGGACGCACAGGTGGCAATTGAGGACAAGCGTTTTTACGAGCACCACGGCGTTGACTGGACAAGAACCTTCGGCGCTGTTTTAAGCCTTGCAAGCGGCAGCGACAGCTACGGCGGCTCAACTCTGACCCAGCAGCTTATAAAGAACATAACAAGCGACAATGAGGTAAGCATAACAAGAAAGCTGAACGAGATATTCAGGGCCCTTAATCTTGAAAGGGAATACACAAAGGACGAGATACTTGAGTCATATCTGAATATAGTAAATTACGGCGGAAGCTGCAACGGGGTGGAGTCTGCCGCGAACCTTTATTTTGCAAAGCATATAAAGGACTGCTCAATTGCGCAATGCGCGGCAATTGCCGGAATAACGCAAAATCCTGCGGCTTATGACCCGTTGGAGCATCCGGACGCGAACCGCGAGCGCCGCGAAACGGTGCTTTCCGCAATGTACGACCAGAAAATGATTTCAAAGGACGAATACGACGAGGCTTTAAAAGAGTCCGAAAAAATGAAGTTTGTCGGTTATAATAACAACAAGCTGCTTGACAACGAGGAGAAAAACGAAGAAAAAAGCGACGTTCCCAACTGGTATATGGACGCAATGATGAAGGATCTTAAGGTCGATCTTGCACAGGCGTTGAATATAAGTGAGGACAGTGCGTCCTACAAGCTTTACACAGAGGGACTTAAAATATACTGCGCAATGGATCTTGATATGCAGAACTACGCCGAGCAATATGTTCTCGGCTGGGATACCCCAAGCGACCCGAATCTTGAAACAGGTATAGTTATGATGGGCTTTGACGGAAGAATAATCGCGACCGTCGGAGGCAGAGAGAAGAAGACCTCTACCCTTGTTTGGGACAGAACGACGGATTCCGTTTTACAGCCCGGTTCAGCAATAAAGCCGGTTATCCCGTATCCGATGGCAATAAATAAAAAGCTTTACAATTTCTCATCGTATGTAAAGGATGAGCCAATTGAAAAATGGCAGTGGGACGAGGAAAATCAGAGATGGATGGAAGGCCCTAACAACAACGACCATGTATATTATCACGATATTCTTCTGCCTGATGCAATTGAGCGCTCTCTGAATGCCGCGGCGGTGCAGACCATGAAGCTTGTCGGAACAGAAAATGCTTATAAACAGGCGATAAACAAGCTCGGCTTCAGCAATTTGTCGTCCGAGGACGCAAAGATACTAGGCGCGCTGTCAATGGGCGGTATGAACGGAGGAGTTACGGTAAGGGAACTCATTGCTTCTTATGCTTATATGGGCAACGGCGGCAGATATTATAAGCCTTACACCTATTACTACGTTACCGACCAAAACGACAATATAATAATTGACAATAGAGAAAATCAGCCTACAAAGGCATATTCAGAGGAAACGGCTACAATAATGAACAGGCTCCTGCATTATAATGTGACATACGCTACTCATACAAGGGCTTCACAGGCAAAGGTAGACGGCTGGGATATTATAGGTAAAACAGGTACAACTGACGCTCAGTTTGACCACTGGTTTGTAGGACTGTCGCCAAAGTGCGTGCTTGGAAGCTGGATAGGCTTCGACTACCCGGCAAGCATAAGCGATTCGTCGCTTGTTCAGGTAGTAAGTACCTTCCATGACCTTATGTCGCACTATCTTGCCGACAAGGAGCCGGAGGAGTTTAAGCTTTCAAGCAAGGTTCAGGCTATTCCTTACTGTGAAAGCACGGGCAAGCTTGCCTCAAGCTACTGCTATAATACAAAAATGGGATATTATACAGAGGATAATATGCCTGAGTATTGCAGCGGCTATCACGGATATTCGTCCGGCTACGGAAATAACACATACGGCTATGGTTATGGCAACAGTAGTTATGGTTACGGCTATGGCTACGGTACATATTCAAGCGACGACGAAGAAGATTATGACTATACAGCATCCGATGACGACAGTACTTCTTATGAACAGGGTGACGGAGATGGAGCATCCTCGGATGCAGGCGGCGAGCCGGCAGGAGGCGACGCGTCAGCCGAACCGGACGCGGGAGGCGGAAACGCCGGAGACGCAGCGGATTCAGGCAACGCAGCGGCATAAAACAAATTGAGAAAACATAAAAACTTGTAAGAGGTGTATAATATGGTAGATGTTGCGATAATGGGCTATGGAGTTGTCGGCTCCGGCGTTGCGGAGATAATCGTTACGCATAAAGAAAGCCTCGCAAAGAGAGCAAAGGAAGAAATAAATATAAAATATATTCTCGATATAAGAGAATTTCCCGGCAATCCGCTTGAGGAGAAATTCACAAAGGACTTCAATGTAATTTTAAACGATGACGATGTAAAGGTAGTAGTAGAGGTTATGGGCGGACTGCACCCGGCATATGATTTTGTCAGGCAGTGCCTTGAACGCGGAAAGAGCGTTGTTACATCGAACAAGGAGCTTGTCGCCGCAAAGGGAGCGGAGCTTTTGCAGCTTGCGCAGGATAAAAACGTGAATTTTCTCTTTGAGGCAAGCGTTGGCGGAGGAATACCCATAATACGTCCTATGAGCCAGTGCCTTGCGGCAAACGATGTTGTTGAGGTCGCCGGAATTTTAAACGGTACGACAAACTTTATCCTCACCAAGATGATAAGGGATCAGATGTCATTTGAGGACGCGCTTGCCCTTGCCCAGAGCCTCGGATATGCCGAAAAGGACCCGACCGCGGATATAGAGGGTCTTGACGCGGTCAGAAAAATATGTATACTTGCTTCGCTTGCATACGGAAAGCACGTTTATCCCGATAATATACATACCGAGGGAATTTCAAAAATCACGCTTGACGACGTTTCATACGCTTCGGCTTGGGGCGGCGTTATAAAGCTTATAGGCAGCGTTAAAAAGCTTGACGACGGCAGAATTGATATTTTTGTCGCTCCAATGCTCCTGCCTCAAAGCAGCCAGCTTGCCGGAGTGGACGATGTGTTCAACGGAATTATGGTCAGAGGAGATTCTACAGGCGATGTTGTTTTCTATGGCAAAGGAGCCGGAAAAATGCCTACGGCAAGTGCGGTCGTAGCCGATGTTATTGACTGCATAAAGCATTTCAAGGCAAGAAAATATCTTTACTGGGCAGACGGCGAGGAAGGCTATGTTTTGCCGTATGAGGACAGTGTTTGCGCTATGTATATCAGGGCTTCATACAGCGACGGCACGGATATAGACGCAGTCGCCAAAAAAATATTCGGTAAAATCAATATGATAGCAAGAACCTCGTCGGGCAAAAACGAGGCGGCGTTTATAACCGAAGAGATGACGGTAAAGAAATTTAACGCCTTGGCAGACGAGCTTGAAAAATCCGGCGTGAAGATAGAATCACGCATTCGTATGGGTGATCTGTGATATGATAAGGATACAGGTGCCCGCAACAAGCGCAAACCTTGGCTCCGGTTTCGACAGCCTCGGCGTTGCGCTTACGCTTTACAATCAGGTTTGGATGGAGGAAAGCGATACGCTTGAAATATCGTCTAAGGACGATGTAAAGATACCGACTGACGAGAGCAATTTAATATATTGGTCGGCGCAGCGGCTTTATGCCGAATGCGGAAAAACACTGCCGGGGCTTAAAATAATACAGGAAAATAATATTCCGATGACAAGGGGACTTGGCAGCAGCTCTGCCTGCATAGTGGCAGGGCTTATAGGGGCGAACCGATTTTTGGGCAATCCCCTTTCAAGATCTGATATTGAAACGCTCGCCGTTAAAATAGAAGGTCATCCCGACAACACCACTCCCGCAATAACAGGAGGACTTGTTACCTCCGCAATGGACGGAGGACGTATTTACAGCGTTACCGTTCCCGTTGCCGATAATATACGCTTTGCGGTATTTGTTCCGCCGTTTGAACTGAAAACTGAAACGGCAAGGGGAGCCTTGCCGGATAAATATTCTCGTAACGACGCGGTTTTTAACCTCTCACGTTCGGCTCTTATGACGTCGGCGCTGTTCTCGGGCAGCCTTGAAAACCTGCGTGTTGCGGTTCAGGACAGACTGCATCAGCCGTACAGAAAAAAATTTATCGACGGATACGACACGGTGTTTCGCCTGAGCTATGAGCTCGGCTCCTACGGCACCTGCGTAAGCGGCGCCGGGCCGTCTATTCTCTCAATAGTTGACGCAGAGGGGGCGGCTGTGTTCGAGCAGTACGCAATATCCTCGCTGGAGGAAAAGGGGATAACAGGCTGGAGAATGCTGACGCTTTTGCCGGACAGCGACGGCGCGAAGATATTTATAGAATAATTGGATTTTCCCCTTGACAATTTTATTAAAAGCTATTAAAATCTTTAAGGATACTTTTCTAAATGTGAAAAGCCTTGGAAACCGCTTGTAAATCGCTGTTTCCTCAGAGGGAAAATATTGGAGGAATACCAATGGGCCTTATAGTACAGAAGTTTGGCGGCACATCCGTTAAGGATGCGGAAAGGGTAATGAACGTCGCCAAAATCGTCACCGACACCTATAAAAAGGGAAACAATGTTATAGTTGTTGTTTCGGCTCAGGGTGACACAACAGATGATTTGATAGACAAGGCAAATGAAATAAATCCCGACGCTACAAATCGTGAAATGGATATGCTTCTTGCGGCAGGCGAGCAAATTTCGATCTCGCTTCTTGCGATGGCAATACAAAAGCTTGGTTACCCTGTGGTTTCGCTTTTGGGCTGGCAGGCAGGATTTGAAACAACGTCCGCCCATACCAACGCAAGAATACGCAGAATCAATTCCGAGAGGCTTAAAAACGAGCTTGACAGAAGAAATATAGTTGTAGTTGCCGGCTTTCAGGGAATAAGCAGATACGGCGACGTTACCACGCTTGGCAGGGGCGGCTCGGACACAAGCGCAGTTGCGATAGCGTGTGCCCTTCATGCAGACCTTTGTCAGATATACACCGATGTTGAGGGCGTTTATACAGCCGATCCGAGAAAGGTGGAAAACGCAAGAAAGCTCAGTGAGATCTCATATGACGAGATGCTTGAGCTTGCGACTCTCGGCGCGCAGGTGCTTCATAACCGCAGCGTAGAGATGGCAAAAAAATACAATCTTGAGCTTGAGGTGCTTTCGAGCCTTACAAACGCACCGGGCACAATCGTTAAGGAGACTGCTAAAATGGAGAAAATGTTGATAAGCGGTGTTGCTAAAGATACAAATGTTGCAAGAATTTCTATAACGGAGCTTCCCGACAAGCCGGGCATTGTGTTTAAGATTTTTTCAAAGCTTTCCGCTAAGGACATTAATATCGACATTATCCTTCAGTCGGTAGGAAGAGACAACACGAAGGACATAGCCTTTACCGTTGCCAAGGAAAAGGGTAAGCAGGCTCTTGAGCTGCTGAATGAGTATGCGCGTGAGATTGGCGCCGGAAGCGTTGTTCTTGACGAAAATGTGGCGAAAATATCCATTGTCGGAGCGGGAATGGAAACTCACGCAGGAGTTGCCTCAAAGATGTTTGAAGCACTTTATGACAATCAGATAAACATTCAGATGATTTCAACAAGCGAGATAAAGGTATCTGTCCTTATAGACATAAACGATGCCGACAGGGCTGTAAGCTCTATTCATTCAAAGTTTTTTGACGCTGAGTAAAAAATAAAAATAAGCCGGCAACAGAAAAAGTCGGCTTTATATATCCGGGTGTGGCGCAGTTTGGTAGCGCGCTTGAATGGGGTTCAAGAGGCCGCTGGTTCGACTCCAGTCACTCGGACCACGTCGCGGCAAGCCCTTGTGGCTTGCCGCGATTTTTTATGCAAAAATCGCGGCGTTCGCCTTTTGGGCTGCCACTCCTTTTGACCGCAGCGTTGCCGACTTGTGCCGGTAACGCTGCTACTTTAATATTATGTTATATTAACGGGGGAGCCGGCGCTCCCCCGTAAGCCCCCACTTGCTCGCTCAAAGAAATATTTTAAGTTAAAATTATTGCCACTGCCTGCCAAATATTGTAAGCGAATAATTAATCTTCCCTCACGGAGCAGAGAGCCGAGCGCAAACGTTCCAAGGCAAGCAAAAGCCTGAAAGTAAATATTCCATAAACGAGAGATGTTTCCGAACGAAATAAAATGTTTCGGGGCGACTTTTGCGCAAGCAAACGAAAGATTAAACATTGAACCGTTAATCGCGGGTGGAAGCGGAACGTCAGATAATTTTAACAAATGGTATATAGCGGAAAGAAC
>CANQEU010000016.1 GCA_947595635.1 uncultured Clostridia bacterium | reverse complement strand
TAATAAATAAATATAAAGTAGCAGGCAGGTCGCCGCAAGGCGGTCTGCCTGCGGTAGGCGAGAGCCTCGTCAAAAAATGTTTTACCTACAAAAACAAATCCCGTATGCCGTTTAGACATACGGAATTTATTTTTATTTATTCTGCTTTATCAGCCTCTGCCGTTTTTGCGGTAAGCGCCTCTTCTGTCGCCGCCGCGCCTCGGCTCAACAGTGTTTTCAGGCGAAAGACCCTCAACCTCTATGAGCGCCTCTCTTCTTGAAAGATTCAGCCTGCCCTTATCGTCAATTTCAAGAACCTTTACCAAAATAACATCGCCGACGTTTACAACATCCGTCACGCGCTCGGTTCTTTTTACGTCAAGCTGAGAGATGTGGCAAAGTCCCTCTTTGCCCGGCGCTATCTCAACAAACGCGCCAAAGTCCATAAGCCTTGTTACCTTGCCCTTGAAAATTGCGCCCGGCTCCGGATCCTTGGCAATTGTTTCTACTATATCAAGCGCACGGCGGCAGTTTTCAATGTCAAGTCCGCTGATGAATACATGGCCGTCCTCTTCAATGTCGATTTTAACCTCGCATTCCGCCTGAATCTCCTTTATAACCTTGCCGCTCTTGCCGATGACCTCGCTTATTTTGTCAACGGCTATCGTCGTCGTCAGCATCTTCGGCGCATACTTTGAAAGCTCCTGCCTCGGCTCTGAAATCGCTTTAAGCATAATCTCGTCAAGAATATATATTCTTGCCTTGTGCGTCTTTTCAAGAGCTTCCTTTACCATTTCAGGCGTAAGTCCGTTTATTTTAAGATCCATCTGAATTGCCGTTATTCCCTCGTGTGTGCCGGCAACCTTGAAGTCCATATCGCCAAAGAAGTCCTCAAGACCCTGTATGTCAACCATAGTCATCCAGCGCTCGCCCTCTGTTATGAGTCCGCAGGATATGCCGGCTACAGGTGCTTTTATCGGAACGCCCGCGTCCATAAGAGCAAGCGTGGAGCCGCATATCGAGCCCTGTGAGGTTGAGCCGTTTGACGACAAAACCTCGGATACTACTCTGATTGCATAAGGGAATTCCTCTACCGACGGAATTACGGGAACAAGCGCCCTTTCGGCAAGCGCGCCGTGGCCTATCTCTCTTCTGCCGGGCCCTCTGCTTGGCCGTGTTTCTCCAACAGAGTACGACGGGAAGTTGTAGTGGTGCATATAACGCTTTGTTTCTTCATCGTCTATTCCGTCAAGAAGCTGCTGGTCGCTTACAGGGCCGAGCGTCGCAACGGAAAGCACCTGCGTTTGTCCTCTTGTGAAAAGACCTGAGCCGTGAGTTCTCGGCAGCACCGCGGTTTCTGCCGCAAGCGGTCTTATCTCGTTCATGCCTCTGCCGTCAACACGCTTTTGCTCGTCAAGCAGCCAGCGGCGTACAACAAATTTCTGCGTTTTGTAAAGACATTCGTCAATCTTTTCTTCGCTGTCGGGATATATCTCGTCAAATTTTTCGTGTACCGCGTCATAAATCGGCAAAAGCCTTTCGTCACGAACCTTTTTGTCGTCTGTGTCAAGCGCCGCTTTTATGTCTTCAATGGCAAATTCCTTGATTGCTTCAAACATCTCTTGATCCGGCTCGTTGCTCGGATAGGTGAATTTGCTCTTTCCTATCTCCGCCTGAATGCCCTTTATAAACTCGATTATATGCTGGTTTGCCTCGTGACCTGCCATAATGCCGTCATACATTGTCTCGTCGCTTACGCCGTTTGCTCCTGCCTCTATCATCGCAATGCGGCTGTCTGTTGAGGCTACAGTTACCGCCATCTCTGATTTTTCCTTCTGCTGCGCTGTAGGATTTATCACAAATTCGCCTTCAACAAGTCCAACGCTTACACCGGATATTGGCCCGTTCCACGGAATGTCTGATATGCTCAGCGCAATTGATGTTCCCACCATTGCGGTTATCTCCGGCGAGCAGTCGGGATCAACCGACATAACCGTGCAGACAACCGAGCAGTCGTTTCTCATATCCTTCGGGAACAGCGGCCTTATGGGTCTGTCTATTACACGGGATACAAGTATCGCCTTGTCTGACGGGCGACCCTCTCTTTTTAGAAAAGAGCCGGGAATCTTTCCTACCGCATAAAGCTTTTCTTCAAAATCTACCGAAAGCGGGAAAAAGTCGATGCCGTCTCTCGGCTTATCAGACGCCGTCACCGCCACGTTTACAACTGTTTCACCATAGCGAACAAGACAGCTTCCGTTGGCAAGCTGCGCAACCTTGCCCGTCTCCACAACAAGCGGACGTCCGGCAAAGTCGGTTTTAAAAACCTTGTAGTTTTCAAACATTTTAAATTCCTCCTGTATGTTTATAATATATCTTACAGGGAGCACCGCTTAGCAATAAAACATTTCCTCATTTTTGCGATATAAGACCATGTTTCACTGCTAACCGGGTGCCGTCCGCAATGCAAAATTGTTCAACGGGCTGTCCCTGTAATTATTTTAAAATAAGACTAACAGGGCAGACGGCAAAAGCCGACTGCCCTGGATAAGGCAATTATTTACGGATGCCGAGTCTTGCAATGATTGAACGGTATCTTTCAATATCAACCCTTGTCAGATAGTTGAGAAGGCTTCTTCTTTGACCAACAAGCTTGAGCAGACCTCTTCTTGAATGGTGATCCTTCTTGTGTACCTTGAGATGCTCTGTAAGGTCGTTTATCCTTTTTGTTAAAAGAGCAATCTGAACCTCCGGCGAGCCTGTGTCGCCTTCGTGTGTTGCATACTCAGCCATTATAGCCTGTTTTTCTTCTTTAAGCATTTTTATTCCACCTTTTTAAAATTTTTGCCGCACTGCTCAGGTAAAGGCAACGGTGTATCCCCAATGGGGCATAAGCCAAAATCCGAACAGGGGCGTTCACTTTGGAATTATAACATATTAATTTTGTTTTGTAAACCCCGTTTTTTTCCAATGCTTAGGTTAATTTTCTGCGTTGAGCCGGAGATGGGCGGCGACCGGCGCTGCCGCACGGCAGCGCCCTATAATGCGGCGGCGCAGTCTTAAGCTTGCAGGGTGCTTTTGTATGCGCCGCATTATCGTTTTCCGCAGGGCGCAGCCCTGCGAAAAACGGTCGCCGCCCGCTTTAAAAAGGTTTACAATATTCAAAAGCTGTGCTACACTCATCTGGTCGGAGGCTTCTATTTTTGCCTCCGCAAATCATAGCTTTCCTCGGTTTTTTCAAATTAAAAGGCCTTTTCCGAGAAAGGAGATTTTTATGAATTTTTACGATAATGAAGAAATAAGCCAAAAAGCGCTGCTTGTTGCGGTAGATACAGGCGAATACGACGCCGTTTCTTCTATGAACGAGCTTTATGAGCTTGCAGACACAGCCGGCGCGCAGGTTCTTTCTCATATAATACAAAAAAGAGAGGCAGTAAAAACCTCAACCTGCGTCGGCGCAGGCTGTCTTGAGGAAATAGGAGAGTTTTGCAGGGCTAACGACGCCGACCTTATAATCTTCGACCGAGAACTTACCCCAACTCAGATAAGAAATATTGAGGACAAAACCGATACAAGGGTTATCGACCGCACTATGCTGATACTCGATATATTCGCGCAAAGAGCAAAATCAAAGGAGGGCAAGCTTCAGGTGGAGCTCGCCCAGCTTCAATATCTCATGCCAAGGCTTACAGGCAAAGGCTCTGCTATGTCAAGGCTCGGCGGCGGCATAGGCACAAGAGGGCCCGGCGAAACAAAGCTTGAGACCGACAAGCGTCACATACGCGCAAGAATGGAAAAAATAAAGGAGCGGCTCAAGGATTCGGAAAATCAGCGCAGTCAGCTTAAAAAGCGCAGAAAAAAGAACGGCGTAATCACCGTTGCAATAGTCGGCTATACAAACGCGGGCAAGTCAACGCTGATGAATCGCCTTACAGACGCAGGCGTTCTTGCACAGGATAAGCTGTTTGCAACGCTCGACCCAACCTCAAGAGCACTAAGGCTGCCCGGCGGAGCCTCGGTCATGCTGATAGACACAGTCGGGCTTGTGCGCAGACTTCCTCACAATCTCGTAGAGGCGTTTAAATCCACCCTTGAGGAGGCGGCTCAGGCAGACATAATATTAAACGTATGCGACGCGTCGTCAAGCGAAGCGTGGATACATCTCGACGTGACCCAAAGCCTGCTTGAATCGCTCGGCTGCACAGACTCGCCTATAATTCCCGTTTTAAACAAATGCGACCTTGTAAGCGGCATTGACGATATACCTATTATAAGTAAAGGCGTTCGCATAAGCGCCAAAAACGGCAGCGGTATAGATAAGCTGCTTGAAGCGATTGAGGAAAATCTGCCGATAAGAATGAAAAGGGGCAAATGGCTGCTTCCGTTCGACAAGGCGGGAATAGCTTCCGAAATCCGCCGCACAGGCACATTGCTGTCGGAAAAATACACCGAAAGCGGCCTTGAAATAGAGGCGGTAATCGACGAGCTTATGTATAAAAAATTAGAAAATTATCAATCTTGACCAAAAAATTAAAAAAACACTTGATTTTTTAATCTGATTATGCTACAATATCGCCATAGAAAAAGAAAGGGTGTGTGCATTGCAAATTAATTCAAGGATAAAAAAAATAATTTCACTCACCCTTGTCGTCCTTGCAATCGCGGCTTTATGCTCCTGCTCCTCCGGCTCCTCCTCTGCAAATCAAGAGAATTCCCAGAATGCAGGCGCTCCGGATAAGTATGTGAACGGGAGTGTTTCAATTGACTCGATAACTGCGGTTGTCGGCAGCAAGCCTCTTGTATCAAGCAAGACAAGCCGTAAAAACGGAATGCTGCATCAGGAATATACATACAGCGGCTTGACCGACGCCGATTTTAACGCATACGGGGAATATTTGCTGACTGCCTCGTTTGAGGAAATTCAAAATAATATATACAGCAGAACATCTCCCGACGGCGAAAGAGTTACTGTAACATTAAATGAACAAACAGTCGCTCTTGACGGAACCGCAAGCGGTTCGTCTCAATAACTAAGAAATTTCCTAATATTTTTCCCCTTTGACAATCAATACAAAGACTCCGCACAGCAATGTGCGGAGTCTTTGCTTTATCATTCAATTCCTTCTACCTTGTCGTCCTCAAAGTAAATTTTATACCAAACAAGAAATACATAAATCGTCCATACTCTTCTGCCGTTGTCCTCCTTGAGATTATAATGCTCGTCAAGAAAGCCTATTATAACATCGGGATTAAAGAATTTCTTTGCGGTGTCTGAGCTGAACATTTCCTTTACTATATTGTAATACTTCTCGTCCTTAAGCCACTCTCTTGTCGGAACAGGGAAGCCGAGCTTCTTCTTTTGAGCGGTTTCCGGCGGCAGGTGTCTCATTGCAGCCTGACGCATTGCATACTTTGTGTTCTTTTTGTTCACTCTTAGCCTTGTCGGAATAGTCGAAGCAACCTTAAATACCTCCTTGTCAAGGAACGGAACCCTCAGCTCAAGCGAGTTTGCCATACTCATTCTGTCTGCCTTTAAAAGTATATCTCCAACCATCCACATATTTATGTCAAGATACTGCATTTTTGTAACATCGTCATAGCCCTGCGCCCTTTTGTAAGTCTCGCGGCATCTTTCCGACGGGTCGGTGGCAAGCGACGGATCCTTTAGTATCTGTCTTTTTTCGTCAATATCATACATATACGCATTGCCTATAAAGCCCTTTTCAAGGGGGTGCGTTGCCCTTAAAAGGTAATTTCTGCCCTTTATCGCAGGCATTCTTCTCGCAATTTTGAAAATCAACCGTCTGATCGGATAAGGAACAAGCCTGTGATACGGTTTAAATACTCTCGGGTCGTTATAGCAGGTATATCCGCCGAACAGCTCGTCTGCGCCCTCGCCGGACAGCACTACCTTAACGTGCTCGCTTGCGAGCTTTGAAACAAAATAAAGGGCAATACAGGACGGGTCTGCAAGCGGCTGGTCCATATGATACTGAACCTTCTTAACGCTGCCCCAAAACTCATCGGAATCAATAAGCTTTGAATAATGGTCAACGCCTATTTTCTTTGAAAGATTTTCCGCCCAGCTAATCTCGTTATATCTTTCGCCAAAGTCGAAGCCGACGGTAAATGTTTTCTGGTCCGCGAAGTAAGTTGAAACATAGCTTGAATCAACGCCGCTCGACAGGAAGCAGCCAACCTCAACATCGCTGATCTTGTGAGCGTTTACAGAATCCTCAAACACTTTTTCTATTCTGTCTATCGCTTCCTCCTCGGTAAGGCTCTCGTCAGGATTGAATTTCGCCTCCCAATAGCGCTGTATCGTTATTTTTCCGTCCCTGTGCCAAAGATAATGTCCCGGAAGCAGGCAGTAAACGCCCTCAAAAAATGTTTCGGGAGGAACCGCATACTGAAAAGACAGATAGTTGTCAAGCGTTTTGTAGTTGAATTTTTTCTCAAACTCAGGGAACTGCAAAATACTTTTTATCTCTGAGGCATAAATAAAATGATCTCCAACCTGAGTATAATGAAGCGGCTTAATTCCAAAGAAATCCCTTGCAATAAACAGTGAATGGTCAACCGTATTGTAAATTGCAAAGCTGAACATTCCTCTTAATTTGTCAAGCACTCCCTCCTGCCACTGCTCAAAGCCGTGCAGGATAACCTCTGTATCAGCATTGGTTGAAAACGTATGCCCAAGCTCAATAAGCTCTTTTCTTATATCCTTATAATTGTAAATTTCACCGTTAAAATTGATTACAAGGGACTTGTCCTCGTTAAAAATCGGTTGATGCCCCGAATCAAGGTCAATAATGCTCAGGCGGCGAAAGCCCATTGAAATATAATCGTCGTTAAAAAAGCCTTCGCTGTCCGGTCCCCTGTGTGTTATAACCTTCGCCATATTTTTTATTATATTATCTCTGTCTTGTATTTCGCCGGTAAAACCGCAAATTCCGCACATAAATGATTTCTCTCCTTATTTTTAATTCATCTGATTAAAAACGGCTGACGCATTAAGCAGTATATAGAAAACCGCGCCGATTTAAATTTCAATACACACTATTATACCGTGTTATTTTATCACAATACCAAAAGCCTTGCAAGTTTTTGCGCATATATTTGCCGATATTGATCCAAATATTTTAAACCGCCGCATAGTGCTTTGATTCTCGTCGCTTTGGCGGAGGGTTATAAATAAGTCCGCAAATAATCACTTTTAAAAATCCTCGTAACAAAACGAAAAGGCTCAATCCTTGCGGCAGATTGAGCCTTTTCTTACTTTTAGTTTGAGGGGTACATTGAGGAGGGTAGAACATTCGTACTCCGACGGTGCGGCTCCGTCCTTTTGAGTACGGTTAAAGTATAGATTTTAAATGTGAATATGCTATTAATAATCCTTTAAAAATGAGAGAAAGATTTGTGAATATTTAAATCCGCGGCAAGCGCGCCCGTCAATACCTGACGCACTATATGCTGCGGATATAATTTTAACGATGCTTTTTTATTTAATGTGTAACGCCATAACATAGTCGTCCATTACAAAGCCTCCGCCTATATCCGTTATTATGCTCTTTTCCGTTTCAAAACCGAAATGTCTGTATATTGCTATTGAATCGTCGTTATGCTTGTTTACCGTCAAGTATATTTTCTTTTTGCCCTCTTTATTAGCATACTCAAGCTCGTGCATAAACATAAACCTGCCTATGCCTCGCCCGCGGCGCTCCCTTAGCACATAAATTTTGCTTAAAAACAGAGCGTCAGGCTCCGGCTTATATGCGCTGTAGCCCACCTCTGTGCCGTCTTCGCAGGCAATTATATATTTTGTTCCGTCTGCAAGCTGCTGCGCTATCGCCTGCTCACTTTGAAATTTATTAAGCATATAGTCCACCTGCGGCTTACCTATTATCGGCGTGAAGTATTCGTTCCAAATCGTATTGGCAAGCCGCGCTATTCTCTTAGCATCCTGAACAGAAGCGTCTTTTATTTCAATCATTTTTATTTCTCCTTTTGCGCCTGAATTTAACGTACGTATATACGTCATATAAATACTACTTATATTATAGCACCGAATACGCAATAGGCAAGCGCCGGCGGCTTAATTATATAACATACTTCAAATTTTTACCATAAAGCTGTAAAAACACTTGATTATACACCGATTTTTGCTTATAATTAAAGGGTATAAAGCAAGTTTATACTATACCAATGTGAAAGGAGTACCTGTATGAACTATTCTCACGAAGTTGAAAATATGTGTACGGTAACTAAGGGACCACATCACGGTCCGGCTCCCATTCCCGAAGAGGGCAAATGGGTAAAGGCTTATGAAATCAAGGACATCGCCGGCTTATCTCACGGTATAGGCTGGTGCGCACCGCAGCAGGGCGCCTGCAAGCTTACCCTCAACGTAAAAGAGGGTATTGTTGAGGAGGCTCTTGTTGAAACTATCGGCTGCTCCGGCATGACGCATTCAGCAGCTATGGCTGCGGAAATTCTTCCGGGCAAGACACTTCTTGAATGTCTTAACACCGATCTTGTTTGCGACGCGATTAATACCGCGATGAAGAACATCTTTGAACAGCTTGTTTACGGCAGAAGCCAGACCGCCTTTTCGGAGGACGGACTTCCTGTCGGCGCAGGACTTGAGGATCTCGGAAAGGGACTTCGTTCTCAGGTTGGCACAATGTTCAGCACAAAGGCTAAGGGCGTTCGTTTTATGGAAATGGCAGAGGGCTATGTGCTTAAAACCGCTCTTGACGAGAACGATGAGGTTATCGGCTATCAGTTTGTAAAGCTTGGCAAAATGATGGAGGATATACGTCACGGCGTATCTCCTGACGAGGCTTACAAAAACAATATCGGTCAGTATGGCCGCTTCGACGGAGCAGCTAAATACATAGACCCAAGAGAAGAATAATCGGGGAGGACAACGAATATGGCAAATAATGTTACTTTTGAAAGCAAAGATCGCAGAATGCCTAAAATTGAGAAGTGCCTTGCCGAATATGGTATTGCAAGTCTTGAAGAAGCAAGGCAGCTTTGCTTGGATCACGGCTTTGACCCTGACGCTATAGTTAAGGGCGTTCAGCCTATAGCCTTTGAAAACGCTTCATGGGCATATACGCTCGGCTGTGCCGTTGCGATAAAGAAAAATGTTCAAACTGCGGCAGACGCAGCCGCGGCTATCGGAATCGGACTTGAGGCATTCTGTATTCCCGGCTCTGTTGCGGAACAGAGAAATGTTGGTCTCGGTCACGGAAATCTTGGCGCAATGCTTTTGAGAGACGAAACAAAGTGCTTTGCATTTCTTGCAGGACACGAAAGCTTTGCCGCCGCCGAGGGCGCAATCGGTATCGCAAGAAGCGCGAACAAGGCAAGAAAAGAGCCGCTTAGGGTTATCCTTAACGGACTTGGCAAGGACGCCGCTTATATAATTTCACGCATAAACGGCTTCACATATGTAAAGACCGACTACGATTTCTTTACGGGAGAGCTCAAGGTTATTGAAGAAAGACCGTTCTCGGACGGAGAGAGAGCAGCGGTTAAGTGCTACGGTGCGAACGACGTTCGAGAGGGCGTTGCAATTATGGTTCACGAGGGCGTTGACGTTTCAATTACGGGCAACTCCACCAACCCGACCAGATTCCAGCACCTTGTTGCCGGCACATATAAAAAATGGGCTTTGGAAAACGGCAAAAAGTATTTCTCTGTTGCAAGCGGCGGCGGCACAGGCCGTACACTGCATCCTGACAATATGGGAGCAGGCCCGGCTTCATACGGTCTTACCGATTCTATGGGCCGTATGCACGGCGACGCTCAGTTTGCAGGCTCTTCATCGGTTCCAGCTCACGTTGAAATGATGGGACTTATGGGCATGGGCAACAACCCGATGGTTGGCGCGACCGTTGCCTGCGCCGTTGCGGTTTACGAGGGACTTAACAAATAATTTCATATTGGCATAGTATTGATATGAACAAAGGGACTGCCGAGCTTTTCGGCAGTCCCTTCAGTATGTTTAAATATTGCTTTTTAGCTTTGCAGGAGAAGCTTCGCTTCTCCTGCACCTCATCATTCTCGCACAAGGGAATTTGATTGATTAAGCTTTTATACCCGTAAAGCGGATTTATAGTAAAAATAATTTTTTTAGAGCAGGTGGGGGCTTACGGGGGGGAGCGTCAGCTCCCCCTTTAATATAACATAATATTAAAGCAGCAGCGTTACCGGCGCAAGTCGGTAACGCTGCGGTCATAGTCTGCCTGCGGTCAAAAGGATTAAAACAAAATTTTATTTTAAATAAATCCTTTTATGTCCGTAAATCAACTTTATAATAAAAAATTTCTTTGAGTGAGCAATGAGCTTTAATTTATCTTATCTGTCCGTTTCCGTTGATTATAAATTTCATTGAAGTAAGCTCGTTAAGACCCATAGGGCCTCTTGCATGCAGCTTTTGCGTCGATATTCCTATCTCCGCGCCAAGGCCGAACTCTCCGCCGTCTGTAAATCTTGTTGACGCGTTTACATAAACAGCCGCACTGTCTACGCCGGACGTGAAAATCCTTGAGTTTTCATAATTCTCGGTCACTATACATTCGCTGTGTCCGCTTGAATATTTTGCAATGTGCTCCATTGCCTCGTCAAGGCTGTCAACCACTCTTACGGCAAGCTTTAAATCAAGATATTCTCTATACCAGTCGTCCTCCGTCGCAGGTATTACGCCGCTGCCGAGGATTTCCGCTGTTTTTTCGCATCCGTGAATTTCAACTCCGCACTCGTCAAGCCTTGATTTTATAACAGGCAATGCCTTTTCGGCTATGCCTCTATGCACAAGCACGGTTTCAATAGCATTGCACACCGAGGGACGTGACGTTTTCGCATTGAATATTATATCCGCCGCCATATCGAGCCTTGCGCTCTCGTCAACATACACATGACAGTTTCCCACTCCTGTTTCTATCACAGGCACCTTTGAATTTTCTACGACAGCCTTTATAAGTCCGGCGCCGCCCCTTGGAATAAGCACGTCGAGATAGTCGCTAAGTCCCATCATCTCTACAGACGATTGCCGTGACGTATCCTCAACAAGCTGTATAGCGTCCTCCGGCAGTCCTGCACTTTTAACGGCCTTTCTCATAACCGAGGCTATACACTTGTTTGAGTTTATTGCCTCCTTGCCGCCTCTTAGTATAACCGCGCTGCCTGCCTTCAGGCAAAGAGCGGCCGCGTCAGCAGTGACGTTGGGACGAGCTTCAAAAATTATTCCTATTACACCCATCGGCACGCGAACCTTGCGCACCTCAAGTCCGTTTTCAAGTATCCGTCCGCTCAGCGTTTCGCCTATCGGGTCCGGCAGCGCGGCAACCTGCTCGCAGCCCGACGCCATACCCTCAATCCTTGCGTCTGTAAGCAGCAGCCTGTCTATAAGAGATTCGCTAAGCCCCGAATTTCTGCCGTTTTCTATATCAACGGCATTTGCAGCCTTTATTGCGCCGCTTTCCTCTCTCAAAGCATCGGCAATGGCTTTAAGCGCCTTGTCCTTTTTTTCTCCGGCAACAGCAAGAACTCTGCTTGCTTTTTTTGCCCTTTCGCCCATCTGTTCAAGAACCGTCATTTTACTTTTTCCTTTCCAAATATTATTTGCCTGAAGCCGTAAACGTTGTGCCGATACACTTATTATCTATAATATCATATAGGTTTTCAGGTCTTTTGCCGTTTATTATACTGCAAGTTATACCGGATTGTGTAACATACTGCGCCGCGCTAAGCTTTGTTTTCATTCCGCCGGTTCCCCTCTTGGAGCCTGCGCCGTCCGCCGCCATTTTAAAAACGCTTTCATCTATTCGCGAAATATTCGTTATGAGCCTTGCGTCACTGTACTGCCTTGGATTTTTGTCGTATAGCCCGTCTATGTCAGACAGTATTATCAGCCTGTCGGCGTGTATCATTTCCGCGACCATTGCCGACAGCATATCGTTGTCGCCAAAGTTTTCTCCCGGCATCTCGTCAATTGCAACGGTGTCGTTTTCATTTACAATAGGCAAAATATTCATATTAAGCAGGGTTTCGACCGTATTTATAACATTATTCTGCTTCGGCTCGGTTTCAACAACGTGCTTTGTAAGGAGTATTTGTGCCACGGTGTGATTATACTCGCCGAAAAATTTATCATACATAAACATCAGCTCGCACTGTCCCACAGCGGCAAGAGCCTGAAGCTGCTTTGTTTCAACGGGGCGCTCCGGCAGAGCAAGCTTGCCCATTCCGACAGCTATTGCCCCTGAGCTTACAAGAAGAAGCTTATTGCCTCTGTTTTGCAAATCGCAGAGAACCTTGCACAAATTTTCCATACGTCTGAAATTCAGCCTGCCGTTTTCATATGTCAGAGTAGAGGTTCCAACCTTTACAACAATTTTTTCTCCCATATATTTCCCTCTTTTTTTCTTGTATCACAGACGATTTTACCACAACAACGGGCTAAAGTAAAGAGCGATACGCGCTAATGACAAATACTCTTTTTTAAATTTGCCGCGCTAATATAAAAACGCAATAAAAAGGACAGCGTATATTAAGCTATACACTGTCCATAAATTTTTTATTAAGCCTTATTTTGCAAAGTTGACCGCTCTGCTCTCGCGAATAATATTTACCTTTATCTGACCCGGATATTCAAGGTCGGACTCAATCTTCTTGCATATCTCCCTTGAAAGCGGAATCATACGCTCGTCGCTTATAACCTCCGGCTTAACGAGTATTCTTATCTCTCGTCCTGCCTGAATCGCATAGCTGCTTTCAACTCCCTCGAAGGATGACGCAACCTCCTCAAGCTTTTGCAGGCGCTTAATGTAATTTTCAAGGTTTTCACGTCTTGCGCCCGGTCTTGCCGCCGAAATGGCATCGGCAGCCTGAACAAGACAGGCAACTATTGTCTTTGGCTCAACGTCGCCGTGATGAGCCTGTATTGCGTGAATTACCGCCTCGCTCTCTTTGTACTTGCGGCAAACCTCAACGCCGAGCTCAACGTGAGAGCCTTCCATCTCGTGGTCAAGAGCCTTTCCTATGTCGTGCAAAAGTCCGGCGCGCTTTGCAATGGTCGGGTCAAGCCCAAGCTCGCTTGCCATCATGCCGGCAATGTATGAAACCTCAAGCGAATGGTTAAGTACATTCTGCCCGTAGCTTGTGCGGTAACGAAGTCTGCCGAGCAGCTTTACAAGCTCAGGATGAACTCCGTTTACGCCTGCCTCAATTACGGTGCGCTCGCCCTCCTGCTTTATAGTGTGCTCAACCTCTCTTCTTGCCTTTTCCACCATCTCTTCTATTCTTGCGGGATGGATTCTGCCGTCGGTTATGAGCTTTTCAAGCGCTACCCTTGCGATTTCTCTTCTTACAGGCTCAAAGCACGAAAGCGTTATTGCCTCCGGCGTATCGTCGATTATCAAATCAACGCCTGTAATCGTTTCTATAGTCCTTATGTTTCTTCCCTCACGTCCGATTATCCGCCCCTTCATTTCGTCATTCGGAAGCGGAACAACAGACACGGTCGCCTCTGCGACCTGATCCGCCGCGCAGCGCTGTATGGCAAGAGAAATAACCTTTCTCGCCATTTTTTCGGATTCCTCCTTGAGCTGCTGCTCGTAATCAAGGATTTTTGTTGCCTTTTCGTGAGCAAGCTCGTCGTCAAGCTGGCTCAGCAGAAGTGCCTTAGCCTGCTCTGCGGTAAAGCCCGAAATTCTTTCAAGCACTTCAAACTGACTCTTTTTTACCTTTTCTGCCTCGGCAAACCTCTCGTCTGCCGCCTTTAGTCTTTTTGCAACATTCTCTTCCTTCGCCTCAAGATTTTCCATCTTTTTGTCAAGAGTTTCTTCCTTGTTCTGTATTCTTCTCTCCTGACGCTGAACCTCGCGTCTTCTTTCGGCGATTTCTTTTTCAGATTCATTTCTAAGACGATGCAATTCGTCTTTTCCTTCTAATATGGTTTCCTTCTTCTTTGCCTCCGCTGTTTTCATGGCGTCGCTTATAATCCTTTTTGCCTCCTGCTCAGCGTCGCCTATTTCCTTCTCGGCAACTCTTTTGCGGTATTCCTTTCCGGCAAAAAAGCCTATCAGGCAGCCCACTGCCGCAAATACGATTATAAGCAGTATGCTCAACCATATTTCCATCTGAATGACACCTCCTTCTTTGTCGATTTTTTCAAAATAATTTAATTCAATAATGCAACAACTCCGAAGATGCCGTTATTAATCCTATTAAATTGTAAAATATTCTAAATAAACTCAAACAGCTTAAGAAATTTTTTAACTCGCTTAAGGCGAGCATTCAAAAACAAATCATTCGTTTATCTATATAATAACGGCGTCCAAAAGAGCCGAACAAAAATGTTACACCGCATTTTGCGGATTTGGATTTATATTATTAACGCGCCCTTATGCACCGGCGGCAGCTTAAAACACACCAGCTCACTGTACGCATAATATATCCTTTTATATTTTACAGGTAAAATACTAAAAAGTCAAGTGATAATGCCCTATATTTGTGAATTTAAGTCAAGCCGGACGGTCGTATGCCGTATATTTGATTTTTTTGTAAGCACAGAAGTCAGGACAGTAATTTTAAGAGGAAAAAATTAAAATTAATTCAAGCCGGCGGAATAAGAGGATAAAAACGGAAAAACCTAATTTAAACCGCATTTTTATTCTGTTTTGGCAATATAAAGGTTTATCGGGGTCGTTTTCTTAAAAATAGGAAAAATTTTTTGTCAATTTTTTGTCAATGACTTGTAATCTTCCAAAAAATGCTATATCATATTAATGCTATGATTTATAAAGTAGCAATTCTATAAAAAGTTTTGCAAAAACACAGGAGGTAAATCATTATGTCAGTTAAAGTTGCTATTAACGGTTTTGGCCGTATAGGTCGTCTTGCTTTCAGACAGATGTTTGGAGCAGAGGGTTACGAGGTTGTAGCCATTAACGATCTTACCGACCCGAAGATGCTTGCGGATCTTCTCAAGTATGATACCGCGCAGGGCGGCTACTGCGGAAAAATCGGAGAAAACCTTCACACTGTTGAGGCCGGAGAGAACTCAATAGTTGTTGACGGCAAGGAGATTACCATTTATGCTAAGCCAAACGCAGCCGAGCTTCCGTGGGGCGAGATCGGCGTTGACGTTGTTCTTGAGTGCACAGGCTTCTATTGCTCAAAGGCTAAGAGCCAGGCTCACATTGACGCAGGCGCAAAGAAGGTTGTTATTTCAGCTCCGGCAGGCAACGACCTTAAAACAATCGTTTACAGCGTAAACGAGGGTACGCTCACAGCTGATGATAAAATCATTTCAGCGGCTTCATGCACAACAAACTGCCTTGCTCCGATGGCTGATACTCTTAATAAGTATGCAGAAATTCAGAGCGGTATCATGAGCACTATTCACGCTTACACAGGCGACCAGATGATTCTTGACGGCCCGCACAGAAAGGGCGACCTCAGAAGAGCAAGAGCCGGCGCGGCAAACATTGTTCCTAACTCAACGGGCGCGGCTAAGGCAATCGGTCTTGTTATTCCTGAGCTTAACGGCAAGCTCATCGGTTCTGCACAGAGAGTTCCTGTTCCAACAGGCTCAACAACAATCCTTACCGCTGTTGTTAAGGGCAGCGACATCACGGTTGAGGGCATCAACGCTGCTATGAAGGCTGCTGCTTCAGAGTCATTCGGCTACAACGAGGATCCAATCGTTTCATCAGACGTTATCGGCATGAGATACGGTTCACTCTTTGACGCAACACAGACTATGGTTGCTAAGATAGCCGACGATCTTTATGAGGTTCAGGTTGTTTCTTGGTATGACAACGAGAACAGCTACACAAGCCAGATGGTAAGAACTATTAAATATTTCGCAGAGCTTTAATTCAAGCTTTAAAATTCCGAGGAATATTTCGGGCGGCACAAGGGCGGCACCTATGTGCCGCCCCTTTTTGTTTGCTCAAAAAAATACTTTGATTTTAATTCATGTTGTAAAAGCTTATTTACGGGTATAAAATATTATTTAAGCAAAATTCCCTTGTGCGAGAATGATGAGGTGCAGGAGAAGCGGAGCTTCTCCTGCAAAAATAGAATCTAAAGTAGCAGTCCAGCTGCGCAGCAGCGCCGACTGCGGTTCAAGGATTATAAAGCTAAAAACGTTTTTGACAAGGCTCTCGCCGACCGCAGGCAGACTATGACCGCAGCGTTGCCGACTTGCGCCGGCAACGCTGCTACTTTAAAATTGGATTTTAAACGGGGGAGCTGTCGCTCCCCCGTAAACCCCCACCTGCTCGCTAAAAAAATTTATATTAATGTCGGGCGTAAAATCTTATTTAAGCAAAATTCCTTGTGAGAGAATGATGAGGTGCAGGAGAAGCGGAGCTTCTCCTGCAAAAATAGAATCTAAAGTAGCAGTCCCGCTGCGCAGCAGCGCCGACTGCGGTTCAAGGATTATAAAGCTAAAAACGTTTTTGACAAGACTCTCGCCGACCGCAGGCAGACCGCCTTGCGGCGACCTGCCTGCTTCTTTATTATTATGTTATATTAAAGGGGGAGCTGTCGCTCCCCCCTTTAAATCCCTCTTTTTTGTTTGCTCAAAAAAATATTTGCGTTTAAATTCGTACTGTAAGGCTTACTTAAAGAATTATATATTTTTATTCCTGCTCATACGTTCTCAATGAGTATTCATTCGGAACATATCTGCCTGTTCTGTTAAGATAATCTCCGAAATTGTCAAGCGCTCCGCCCCATGGATTTGCGATAAGAAAATCGGACGCGGAAAGATTGTTTTTGTTTGCTCCGCTTCTTACACCTATTACGGTTACCCAATGCTGACTTCCGTTTTCGGTATTTATAATCGAAGGATTACCCTTTTGAAGCTGATTATATACAATTTTAAGCTTTGCCTTTAAGCTGCAATCGGCATAACGGTATTTTGCGAGAGGGAAGCTTGCGCCGTATTCAGTCCAGCCTATCATCGGGTCGTCGGGGGCTATTCTCTTTCCGTAATACATAGACGCTCCAATTGCCTCAGAGGTTGAGCTGCACCCCACATTTTCCCCGTCCTGAACGAATTGCTTATAGTCCCTTTGGTCGTAAAGGTATTTGTCGGAGTAATTGTCGCACAGCTTATAGCTTACATTTGCAAAGCTGAGAGTATTCCCTGTGCCGCGTTCGCTTACCGTGACATTGCACTTAGCGGAAAATCCGCCGTCGACCGATTTTGCAGTAATACAGGCATTTCCTGCCTTTAAAGCCGTAACCTTGCCGTTTGAGTCTACCGAGGCAACAGATTTATCAGATGTTTGGTATGAAAAATACTTGTTCGTCGCATTTGACGGCTTAACCGCCGCATTCAGATTAAAGCATTCGCCAAGCTCAAGCGATTTGCTCTTCGTAGCAACCGACGCACCGCTTACTCTCACGATCTTTCCGCTGATTGAGATACGCATAGCCTTTATCGCCGTTTTCAGGTTCATCTCATCGGCGCTCATTCCTGCGGCGTTGAGCTTATCTGCTGAAATCAGCTTTTTGCCGATTGAATGATTCATAATTTTTATTGCGTCGCCGGTTGAAACATAGCCGTCGTGGTCAACATCATAGCAAACCGTTTTCGCGATCGCGGACGACGAAGCATAGCCGCTGTCTGCTGCTATTACGGCGGCGGCGCAGACGAGCGAAACAGCGCAAGCAGCCGATATTAAAATAAATTTTATATACTTTTTCATAACAGACTCCCATACAAAAACTGTAGTCAAATTGTAACAAAAGTATTACAATTTGTCAATAAATATTGCAAATAATTTTCTTAATCGGCCTTTTCTATTTCTTCCGTAAATATAGTTTTTGCAAGCGAATAGTTGCGGTATCTTCTGTCATCTGTTACCTCTTTTATCAGATTTATAAATTCAGGCAGCTCCACTATTTGTTTCTCGCTTTTAAGCTCCACCTCGGCTGTCGCTCTGTCCTGCCAGAAATCGTATATATCTATTTCTATAAGCTGATTTCTGTATTCAAAGCTGTGGCGGTGCTTGTGTATAGGCAAACAGCTTTTATCACGCAGTTCTTTAAGACGTTCAAATTCTTCGGCTGTAATTTCCTCTTCTATTTCTATTCTTTTAAGCGAAGTAATATCCCTCTTAAATGTTTTTGTGCACACGGTTTTTTCGCCCTGAACACTTCTTCTTATCCTTGCTCCGCCGCCAAGCGAAGAATCGGAGATGTAAATTTGAGTAATCTCAACGTCCGAGTAGCCCTTCTGCTTTTTAAGAATATTTATATCGGGCATCGCGATAAGGTATTTTCTCTCTATTTCATACGGTACGGCACTCATTGCCAATCACCTCGTTTGTTCCTGATTTAAATAAAATTACCGCAGCCTTATAAAACGCTTTGATAAAACCGCTGATTTAAAGCTTGATTTTAGACGGCGAAGCTCCTCCTTCAAATAAATTAAATATAAAGCAGTGCTGACTGCGGTTAAAAGATTAAATAAATAGGCAAAACCGCTTTTTTGCAGACATAAGGGGACGCTCCGGCGTCCCCTTATACATAAATTCACATCGGAGCGGAGCATCTAAAAGCCCGCAGCCGAATTGTATTTTTTTCAAGAAATCCCTAAAAAATCCTTAAATCCCTGATTATGACGCCGTTCTCAATTGACCTATCGGCAGGTTCAGTTCATACTGAGTAACATATTTCTGAACATATATAGCGTCCGCAAGATTGATGCCGTTTTTGTCATCAACGTTAGCCGCAAGAAGCTGTACTCCGGACAACTCATATGAGTCTATGGTGTACTGCTGAATATATGCCGCGTCTATTAAAGAAACTCTCTTGTCGCCGTTTATATCTCCAACCATATACTGATCCTTTACAGGCTCTGTTTGCGGCTCGGTCTGTGGATCGGTCTTAGGCTCTGTTTGCGGCTCCGTTTTCGGCTCTGTCTTGGGGTCGGTCTTAGGCTCGGTCTTAGGATTCGGGTCATAGACCTTCCAGCTGTTATTTGCCGAAAACAGCATTGTGTTGCCATTCAATTCCATACCCGGCATTTCGTCGGCAGGGTATCTCTTTGTTGTGCCGTCAACGCCGTCGCTGAAAATAACAAGGCCGTTTTCCATACCCTCCGGCACGTCTGTCACATAGTAACCGGTCTCGTCGTCAAGAGTCATCTTAACTCCCGGCCACTCGTCATTCATTTTAACCGTTCCCGACGGTAAAAATGTCGGCTTCTTTGCCGATGATGCCGCTGTTTCATTAAAGCCGTGACCAATATAATGTCCACTGCTGTCCTTTGAATCGTCTATCCAGTAGCCGTCAAATTCGCCAAGCGTGATATCCTCGGTTTGCGGACCGTCTTGACCCTTTGTGAACACTACCTTTTCCGCGCCCTGCGGAATGTTTATCTTATAGTTCTTGTGTCCCATTCCGTTATCCTTATCAAACGTCATCAGCGTTCCGGGCCATGCCGGACCTACAGCCGTTGTACCCTTGAAGAAATAAGCGTAAACTGTTCCCCAATTCATATTATCGGTAAACTTGACAACAGTTCTCGTATTAGGCTTTGTCGTTCCGGTAGGATCGGTCGGGTCGTCGCCGCCGTCATCATAGTAAATATAGGCATATACATTGTTCCAGTGATAGCTCGAGTTGTCAAAGTATACTCTCTGAACTGCGCTCGGATCTGCCTTTTTATATGTGTAAACCTCCGGATCCGAGGTCGTCTTGCCGTCGGTAGCGGTTACGGTAAGCTTTATTTCAACACCGTAATCAACACCCTCGCCAAGCTTTACGGTTGTGTCCCTTGTAAACTTTGTTTCAGCCGAGCCGTCTATTTTATATGTTCCCTCGGTCGCGTTTACAAGAGAAAGGTCAACGCTTATTGCCGCGTCCTTTGATACTCTGTAGGTTCCACCGGGCTTTGACACCTTAACGGAAGGCTTTTTTTCGGCATTGTAAACTACGGCTATGCCGGTTGGACCGATTTGACCCTTTATCTGTCCGCCGGATACCGTAAAGTTGGTTCCCGATACCTGGTCGGTGTAGGTTCCTTCTTTAATGTTGTGAGCGGGAACGCTTACGCTTGACGAGCCGCTGCCGCTTCCGCAGTTTACAAGAACAACTCCGCTTGTTCCTCTCTCGTTATAAGCTATGCTGTTGCTTGAAGCAAGATATTCAGACTGACCGTTAAAGAAGTTGTGGAAGTCGTTTACGGCTGAAACCTCTTTGCTGAAGCACTGGGTCGAGATAACACTGCCCATCTGTCCTGCGCGCCAGCCGTTTGTTCTTGTATAGTAAAGCGCGGTAGCCTTGTTTCTTGAAGCCACCATAGCCCAAGTCTTGTTTATATCCGAATCGCTTACATATGTGGACGCTTTATCATCGTTTGAATATGTGTCGTGAGACTCTGCCCAAAGCACCGTTTTATCTGCCGCCGCGCCCTTTTTATAGTATGAGCTTGCTGCTCCTGCGGCATTATGACCTGCAACATCGCCTCTTATGCCGTTGCCGGTCTCGTTATCAGTAACGCTCATATACTGCGTGTATTCTGATATTGACGGTCCGCCTGTGCCTTCAAGAATCTCGCCGTATGCATACAGCTTGCCGAAGGTTCCCTTTGTGGAATAATACGACGTCGCATCGTTTATTACAGTCGGCCAGAAATTACTGCCCTCGCTCGGAAGTCCGATATGCTTTGCGGCGTCAAAGCGGAAGCCGTCCGCGCCGGAATCAATGCACTCTCTCAGATATGTTTTTACATAATTCTGTATCTTTGTGCTTTCTGTGTTAAGGTCGGGCAGTCCGCTCATACTGCCGTGGGTTATGCTGTAGCGGTTTCCGTAGTTAATATCGCTGAAGCCCTCCGTATGCCAGCAGCTGCTGTCGTCTCTTATATCTGCGGGTATAGCGCTTGACTTGTCATAGCCTCTTTGATTTCCAAGGTGGTTTGCAACAACGTCAACTATAACGTGTATGCCGTACTTGTGAGCCTCTGCACACATCGCCTGAAAATCCGCCTTTGTTCCAAGCGCCGAATTTCCCGTGTTGTCTATTTGGAAGTTGCAGGGCTGATACAATATCCACCACATATCGTTGCCCTTGCCTTTTGTAGCCTCCTTAGACTGCTGTATAGGCGACACCTGAACCGAGGTGTAGCCGGCATCGGCAATTTTTTGCATATTGGCTTTAATATTGTTAAATGACCAATCCCATGCATGAAGAATTACACCCTCCTGCGGCGTGTCCATCAGGCCGTAGTCAACCGCCTGTGAAGGAGCGCTATCCGTTGTTACCGCATTTGCGGAAACAGGGAAAGAAAACACGGGTATTGCCATGCACAGCGCAACTATAAGGCTGAGCGTTTTCTTACCAAAAAGCTGTTTTACCATAATTTCTTTTCCTCCTGAAATAAATTTTATGTGGGACAAAGCAATCCCTCTGCGCTTATATCATATCACTAAAGCGCTGCCAATCGCAATGCACGGATAACACAAATCTTTGGTAAAAAATTGTTAATTATACACATTTTATTCATAGCGAAAAAATAAATTTATTTATTATTTTAAAGCCGCAATATTTTTAAATTAAATATCTATATAAGCCAAAGGCGGTCGGCTCAAGCACAATCGCGCTAAAAGCCGGCCGCCTTCTACAGCTTGATTATATATTGTTTTTTTAATATGCCGTTCAATTTTCGGTATAATAAACCCTTAAAGCTTTTTTAAGCTGTTCTCCACTCTCCTATAGGCAGTCCGGATTTATCATTAAGAGCATATTTTTGAATGTATATTGCGTCAAGCAGATCAACCGAAGAGCTGTTGTCTACATTAGCCGCAAGAAGCTGAATTTCAGACATATCATACAAACTTAAAGCATATTTTTGAGTATAAAGCGCGTCAAGCAGATTTACCTCTTCGTTGCCGTCAATATCACCGAGCATATAACGCTTCGGGTCTGTTGCAGGATCTGTAGCAGGATCTGTTTTCGGGTCTGTTGCGGGGTCAGTTGCAGGATCAGTTTTCGGATCTGTTTCAGGATCTGTTCCGCGATATGGGTCATAAATATCCCAGTTGTGGTTTTCAGAGAAAATCATAGAATTGCCGTTGAGCTCAAGCCCGGGCTCCTGGTCGGCAGGGTATCGTTTTTCGGGGTTGTCGGTTCCGTCGCTGAACATTGCAAGACCGAATTTCAGGCTTTCAGGCACGTCATATACGTAATAGCCCGTTGCCTCGTCAAGCGTCATTTTAATTCCCGGCCAATTATTGTTTTCAACGAACGTACTGCCGGAATGGTAAACATAAACATATACGTCGTCCCAGCCGTAGCTCTTGTTGTCAAAATAAATTCTCTGAACCGCGTCGGGGTCGGATTTTACATAGGTGTAATTCTGCGGCTGAGCAGGGCCGTTTTCGTCATACGCGGTAACCGTAAGCTTTATTTCAACGCCGTAATCTACACCCTTGCCCAGTGTAAGAGTTGTGTCCTCTGTGAATTTTACTTCAGCGCCGTTATTAATGCTGTATGTTCCCTCGGTTGCGTTTACAAGCGAAAGGTCAACGCTCAGCGCGTCGTCCTTGGCTACCATATATGTGCCGCTGTTCAGCGATACCTTTACAAACGGCATACTGGTTGCGCCGTAAACTACAGCTATTCCCGTTGAACCGATTTGTCCCTTTATCTTTCCGCCGGATACGGTAAAGCTGTTGCCGGAGATTTGATCGGTATATACGCCGTCCGCCATTTGGTAAGCCTTAACGTCTACGTTCGCGGCATCGCCTTTGCAGTTTACGAGTATAACGCCGCTTGTGCCGCGCTCGATATACGCAATGCCTTCGCTTGACGCAATATGCTCCGACTGTCCGTTGAAGAAATTATGGAAGGCGTTTATTGCAGAAACCTCATCGCTGAAGCACTGCGTTGAGATAACGTCGCCCATCATTCCGTTGCGGTAACCGTCTGTTCTTGCATAGTAAAGCGCGGTAGCGTCGTTTCTTGACGCAACTAACGCCCACGTCTTGTTTATATCGGAATCGCTTACATCGGTCGATTCTCTTTCCGCATTCTGATATGTGTCGTGGGACTCTGCCCAAAGCACGGTCTTATCAGCAGCCGCTCCCTTTTTATAATAAGAGCTTGCGGCGCCGGCGGCATTATGTCCCGCAACATTTTTTCTTATATCGTTTCCCGTTTGGTTGTCTGTAACGCTCATAAGCTGCGTGTATTCGGATATTGAAGGCCCACCCGTTTCGTTTAAAATCTCGCCGTAAGCGTAAAGCTCTCCAAACGCTCCCTTATCGGAGTAGTATGACCTTGCGTCACCTAAAACATTGGGCCAAAAATCGCTGCCCTCGCTCGGAAGTCCGATATGCTTCGCGGCGTCAAAACGGAAGCCGTCCGCGCCGGCGTCTATACACTCTCTTAAAAAGCCTTTAACATAGTTTTGAATTTTCGGGTTTTCCGTGTTTAAATCGGGAAGTCCGGATATACTGCCGTGTGTTATGCTGTAGCGGTCGCCGTAGTTTATGTCACGAAAGCCCTCCGGGTGCCAGCATTCGTCGTCCTCTCTTATATCAGGCGGAATAGCGTAGGATTTATCGTATCCTCCCTGATTGCCAAGGTGATTTGCCACAACGTCTACTATAATATGAATGCCGTATTTGTGAGCCTCTGTGCACATTGCCTCAAAATCAGCTTTTGTGCCGAGCGCGGAATTGCCCGTGTCGTCAATTTGGAAGCAGCACGGCTGATATAGTATCCACCACATCTCGTTCGGTCTGCCGTATGTTGCTTCCTTTGCCTGCTGAATAGGCGAAACCTGAACCGAAGTGTAGCCTGCCCGTGCAATTCGCTCCATATTTGCCTTGATGTTATTAAACGACCAGTCCCAGGCATGAAGGATCAAGCCCTCCTGCGTTGTGTCCATAAGCCCGTAATCCTTCGCTGCCTGTGACGGACTGTCGTCTGTTGTGACCGCCGTTACTGCAACCGGAAAGGAAAATACGGGTATTGCCATACACAAAGCAAGAATAAATCCGACTATTTTCTTTCCGAAAGAACGTCTTAACATTTCTTTTTCCTCCTAATATATAGTTTTAGGGATTTGTTCTCCCCGTGCATTTATATCATACTACTAAAACTACAAACAGTGCAATGTGTGTAAATAACAAATCTTTTTTTAAAAATTGTTCAATTTATACATTTAATTCATTTCTATTTGTTAGCTTTTAACCGAGAATAGTCAATTACAGACGGCGTATATACTCTAAGGCGTTTGCAGTTTTAAACGACTAAAGGAAAAGAATTTTGTTGAAATATGTTTTTTACCGTGATACAATCTATATATAATCCCGTACAACCACGTTGCAGACCTCCCTCGCCCTTCGGTGTTCGGCACAGCAAAGCCTTCAACGCAGGATCAATCCCTGCCGAAGCACCGACTGCAAAGCTCCATACGGCGGTTGCAATCGTCGCGGGCTTGATCGGGCATACCTTTAAAGCAATGCTCGGATTTAAATATGTTTAGGAGAATCAGGTATGAAAAAGAAAATTTTTGCAATCATACTTTGTGCGTTAATGCTTCTTGCAATTATCGGCACTTGTATGTTCAGCGCAGGCGCAATTTCCGTTGACAGACCGTGGGATGTGGGAAACTATAACGACTACGGCGGCGGTGGAGATTACGGCGGCGGAGGCGGCTACAGCGGAGGAGGAAGTCACAGCGGCGGAGGAAGCCACAGCAGCGGAGGCGACAGTGAGGGCTTAGCCTTCCTTTTGGGAATGCTTGTACATAATCCGCCGGTTCTTATAATAGTTATAATAGTTATCGTTATATTAGGCATAGCGCTTGGCAAGGCGAAGAAAAGCGGCAAGTTCCCGACATCGGCTCCGCAGGTATCGGAACCTATACCACAGTCAATGGTTCCTGCCGACAACACACAGTCAATTTCGGACGCTATCCGCGCTATAGACCCGAACTTCTCGTCCGACGCATTTATCACATGGTCTAAGGATGTGTTTATAACTCTTCAGCAGGCGTGGACAGCAAGAGATTGGAGCACTATACGTCCGCTTGAAAAGGAAGAGCTGTTTGAACAGCACAAGCGTCAGCTTGACGAATATATAAGAAATAAAAAGATAAATATCATCGAAAGAATAAACGTGGGTCAAACTCATCTTTTCAAATATGAGCGCGATATGCAGTACGAATATCTTACCGTTTATATGTCAACAAGAATGGTAGATTATATAATAGACGAGGAAACAAGAAAAGTACTCAAGGGCGACCCGAACAGGGATTGCTTTATGAGCTATTTGCTTACGTTTATGCGTAAGACAGGAGTCAAGAGCCGTGAAGGCAACGACAAAACCGTTTCAAAATCCTGTCCAAATTGCGGCGCTCCGCTCAGTATCACAAGCAGCGGCAAATGCGAATACTGCGGCAGCATAATAACTACCGGCGACTTCGACTGGGTACTTGCTAAAATGGACGCAGTTAAGCCGAACTCCGTTATAGGCGCAGGTGGCGTTGTAATAAACGACGGCGGCAACAACGACCCAGACGTAAGCGACGGCAATAACACTCCGAATAACGGCGGCGGAAACGACGGAGGGAATATAAGCTTCGACGATATGATGAACGGAGACAGACAATAGTCTTCTAAAAAACGGACAGCGCAAAGGCGCTGTCCGTTTTAAATTTATCAATAAACCTTTTTTAGGAGGCTCTACCTACCGCAGGCAGACTATGACCGCAGCGTTACCGACTTGCGCCGGCAACGCTGCTGCTTTAAAATTAGATTTTAAACGGGGGAGCTGGCGCTCCCCCGTAAGCCCCCACTTTCTCTCTCAAAAATTTATTTAATTTTAAATTCGTGCCACTGCCTGCCAAATATTGCAAACGAATAATCAATCTTCCCTCACGGGGCAGAATGCCGAGCGCAAACTCTCCAAAGCAAACAAAAGCTTGAAAGTAAATATCCCATAAACGAGAGATGTTTCCGAACGAAATAAAATGTTTCGGGGCGACTTTTGCTCAAGCAAACGAAAAGTAAAACATTGAACCGTTAATCGCGGGTGGAAGCGGAACGTCAGATAATTTCAACAAATGGTGTATAGCGAAAATAACCGGCGGGGTTTGCAAAGGGTTCCCCGCCGAAAAACAGTCCACCGGACTGTTTTTTGCCCTCCTGCGCTTTTAAACGCTGAGGAATTTCGCAGCCTGCTGGCTGCGACCAAAGGCCCCGCCTTTGGAAACCGCCGCATTTTAAAAAAGGCGGGCGAAAGCCTTATTTTTCTCCTGCCAAAATCGGCTTTATCGGCAAGAAAAAAGCTCCCGAACAGACTGGATTTCTGTTCGGGAGCTTATATTTATGCGAGAGAGTCGCGTCTGTAAGCCGTTAAGCGGCGCTCTGCCCGGAAGCTATTTCATTGTAATCTACGGTAAACACTCTGTCCTCGGTTATCGACCCACTATATATTTGCCGCAGCAAGCCCATGGGACCGGCGGTGTAATCCTCTATCCAGATTATAATAGACGAAATATCCATCGGGTAAAAGTATCCTTTGGCTGTTCCGCTGTTATCGCTTGTGCTCTTACACTCTACGGTTCTTCCGGTGTCGGGATCTGTCTGAGCCACAACTCCTGACCATACGCAGTCATCGGGCGCGTTTTGTAGGACGATATCAACCGCTATCGCTCCGTCGGGCTTTTCATAGCCGTCCCATGAGGTCGTGTCATTGTCGAGCTGAGCCTTGTCGAAGATGGCGTTTACCGTGTCGATGTATTGCGACAGGCCATTGCGCTTGAGCGAGTAGTCTACAAGTCCGGCAACCTCCCTGTATCTGCTTTTCGGCGTGAGAAGATACAGAGTGTCCTTCCAGACCTTAAAATTATCCGCTATGCTTATTCCGCTTTGCGACATTTGATAGCACACATAGGAGAGAACGGAATTATTCGTGTGTACTCCGCCGTGGTCGTCTACGGTCCCGCTCGGGAAACGCGAATTCATTTCATAGAAGACGTCGCCCACAAACTCGGGCTGAGCGAACATATGCGGATTTGCCATAGAGCGCATCGGCGTTCCCGCCTGCTCGTTTATATACCAGTTTACCAAGTCGGAATTGTCCGGCTCTAATTGCATCTCAATCAGATTTCCGAGAATATCGGCATATGATTCCTCAACCGAGCCGGTGTCGTTGAGGTAAGCTCCGGAATCGTTATACGACTTTCTTACTCCGTGAGAGAACTCGTGTGCGGCAATGTCAAGGGATGTGCTTATTGGGTAGCTGCTGAACGCAAAGCAGCCAAATCCGCTGAAGATTGACAAGAAGCCGGCGTTGTTCTGCTCCATTCCGCCTATCGAGTAACCGAGGCCTACGGCTATCGGCATACCATTACCGTCGAGAGACTCGATGCCGTGAGCCTTATAAAAGTCGTAAACCTTTCTCATGTTTTCAAAAACAGTGACATATACCTGGTTGATATCGCCGCTGTTTTCAAAGGTGTAAACATAGAAATCGGGTATTACGGAGCCCGGGTTGTCAAAGTACGTCTTTTGCGAGTCTACGCACAATATTTTTCTCTCTGTATCAACAAAGTAATAGCCCGACTCGTTCCTTGCCACAGGCAGTACGACCTCTTTGCCGAAGCTGTCGGTGAAGGTCATATTCTGAGTTTCAACGTTAAAGTAAACGTCGTTATCATATTCGCCGCTGTCGGCGTCAATGCCCGATACCGACATTATATCGAGAACGTCTCCCTGTTGAACGCTTACAAACAGCTTAAAATATTTGTTCATATCGGCGGACTGCTGGTCCTCGGTTTTGTTGCGCTGTAAATAAAACTCCCAACATACGTTGTTATTATGTACGGAAAGCTCCGACTCCTGTCCTATGTCAAGGAGAGTAAAGCCGTTCTGCTCGCTGTAATTCGCGGCGATCTCCTTTGCTTTCTCGGAGGATACATTTATATCGTCCTCGGAAACGTCCACCATTGTCGCGGTGGGGTCTATCGAACTTGACAGGCAGAGTGTGTTGCCGTCCTTGTCAACGCCTATCTTTATGAACGCGTCGGACACAGTTGCAAGCCCCTGCGTTTGCGCAAAGGTGTAATATGTATCACCGTTGTCCGTAACGTCGGTTCTTACGGGATTTATCGTTATAGGATTTCCATTTACATTCAGAAGTGTCTTAACCGCTTGGAAAGAGCTTATTGCAGTCTCCCAGTTGGTGACCTTATAGTCAGTGTATCGCCCGTTTATAAACGACACCTCATTTGAATCTCTGTATCTGAGAATTGTCGCGTCGCCATTGTTGAGAGCCTTTATATCCGCCTCAGTGTTGTCGTGTATCTCCGGCTGTTCGGGGAATTCAACGGTTAGCGTCACCGTTACCGTTTCGTCCGCAAATTTAAGCTCCAGCTTGTCCTCTATAACGGTATATACGCTCTCGTCGGCTGCCTTTGCGTTCAGCATAGGCGCTGATACCGCCAAAACCGACGAAGCAAGAGTAAGGCAGAGCATTATGGACATCATACGTCTGTTCTTTTTTACAATCACGAGAACCGTTGACGCAGAGATAAGCATTACGGCGATAAGGAGCGCAATAACTCCGAAGAATGAATCGTCGCCCGTGTCAATTGTGCTTTGCTGTACGGTTTTGCCGTCCGTGACGGTCGTGCCGTTGTTATTTTTGCCGTTATCCTTGCCGCTGTCGGTCGGGGACGTTGCCGGCTGAGTCGGTTCGGGATTTGTCGCCGCGCCTTCCGTGGCGGGGGTCGTGTCGGAGGCAGCCTCCGACTTCAGGGAAACATTCGCCGTCAGGCTGTCGCTTTGCTCGGATTTAAGCGAAATGCCTGTTTTCTGAGTGTCACCGGAAAGCTCTGCGTTGTCGGAAACCGAGAGCTTGTAATTAACGCCGTCTATATCATAGTAGTTGGCGTTTTTGACTGTCGCGGTAACGGTTGCTCCGCTGTCTGTTTGAGAATCAGCGGTGACCTCGCCGCTGATTCCGTATGAGATTGTCGCGGCGGACGCCGTGGACATACCCGCGAAGAGCATAACGGAAACGAGAAGCAGAGAGGCTGTGAGCTTCGCTATCTTTGACCTTGCCTTCTTCATAATCTTTTGTACACCCTTTACTTTTTAAAGTTGATTATTATGTGTATTAACACAATATCACATTAAGCTTAGCATATTTTAATCATAACGTCAACGGATTGACCGATTGCATACAGGCGGCTTTGAAATCAAATTTATTCTTATAAAAGGGTATATTAAAAGCGCCGAAAAAATCCGGCGCTTTTTCAATATTGTTTTTCGCTGTTGAAATATATAAACGTATCTATTCTCCGAAGAAATCCCTTGCGGCGTCAACGCTTTCCTTAGCGTCCCGACAGTAATAGTCAGCGCCTATCTGCTTTGCATATTCGCAAGTAAGCACCGCTCCGCCGACAAATGTCTTGCAGTCTACATTTTCACTATGCAAAAGCTTTATGGTTTCCTCCATTGATTTAAGGGTGGTCGTCATAAGAGCCGAAAGCCCGATAAAATGTATATCGTTTTCCTTGGCTGTTTTAACTATCTTCTCCGGCGGAACGTCACGCCCAAGGTCGAACACGGTGTATCCGTAATTTTCCAGCAGAACCTTTACTATGTTCTTGCCTATGTCGTGAATATCGCCCTTTACGGTTGCGAGTATTATTTTTCCTTTGCTGACCTTAGAACCGCTTGTGGAGCTTAAATGCTCCTTTATTATTTCAAAGCAGCCCTGCGCCGCCGTCGCCGCCTGAATAAGCTGCGGCAAAAATACCGTGCCCTTTTCAAATCCGTCGCCGACCTTATCAAGAGCCGGTATGAGATGCCGGTTTACTATTTCCATAGCGTCCGATGTGCTTAACAGCTCTCTTGTTGCTCTTGCAGCCTCTTTCTTAAGGCCGTGCTCAATCGAATACCCTATATCAGGCGCTCCGTTCGACGCGCTTTTTTCTGCTGTAGGCTTAGCGTCGTTATATGATGCTATGTATTCAACCGAGTTTTTATCTATGTTTGCAAGAAGCTTGAAGGCTTTTACGGCTCCTGTCATTGCTTCAACATTCGGATTGATTATAGGAAGGTCGAGTCCCTTTTGCAGAGCCATTGTAAGAAATGTTCGGTTAATAAGCTCTCGGTTGGGCAGACCGAAGGATATATTTGAAACGCCGAGCACGGTCTTAACACCAAGCTCTTTCTTTACCCTTTCAAGCGCTTCAAGCGTTTCAAGCACTCCCTCCTGCTCCGCCGACGCGGTAAGGGTGAGACAATCTATATAAATATCCTCACGCTTTATTCCTATACTTATTGCGCGCTCGACTATTTTTTTCGCAATATCAAACCTGCCCTGAGCGGTTTTTGGAATACCGCCCTCGTCAAGCGTAAGCCCTACGACCGCGGCTCCGTATTTTTTTACAAGAGGCAAAACGGTTGAAAGCGATTTTTCCTCGCCGTTCACCGAATTTACTATAGGCTTTCCGTTATATATCCTGAGCGCTGCCTCCAGAACATCGGGCTCGGTAGTATCTATTTGCAGCGGAGCGCCGGTAACGCCTTGCAGAGCCTTTATTACCGTTATCATCATTTCCCGTTCGTTTATTTCAGGCAGACCGACATTTACGTCAAGTATATCCGCTCCGGCGCTTACCTGCTCTATCCCCTGGCTGAGAATATAATCTATGTTACCTGTCTTAAGCGCCTCTTTAAAAAGCTTTTTACCTGTAGGGTTTATTCTCTCGCCTATTATCCGAGGTCTGTCGATTTTTACGGCGTTTTCACCGCTTGAAACGGCGCTTTGTCTTATTTCACTGCGCTTTGCGCATTGTTTGCCATCAAGGGACTCTTTTATTCTTTTTATATATTCCGGGGTAGTTCCGCAGCAGCCGCCTATTATCTTAACGCCATACTGCACAAGACTCTCAATGCTTTTTGCAAAATCGTCCGGGCAAATATCGTATTCGCTGCTGTTTGGGTCGGGAAGACCGGCATTTGGCTTTACTACTATCGGAAGATTTGTCCACATAGACAGCTCTTTAACTATCGGCGGAAGCTCGTCCGGGCCGAGCGAGCAGTTTATTCCTATCGCGTCAACTCCGAGCCCCTCAAGCGTAACCGCCATCGCGCCCACGCTTACGCCTGTAAAGGTTCGGCGGTTTAATTCAAAGGTCATAGTGCAGATTATAGGCAGGGTGCTGTTTTCCTTTGCGGCAAGCACGGCTGCCTTAAGCTCTGAAAGGTCGGTCATGGTTTCAAGCACAATAACGTCCGCGTCCGAGCCGGCAACTATCTGCTCCTTATAGTAATCGTACGCCTGCTCAAAGCTCATATCGCCGTTAGGCTCCATAAGTCTGCCTACCGGACCGAGGTCAAGCGCAACGCATACATCTCTTCCGTCGGCTGCTCGCCTTGCGTTTTCAACCGCTGCTTTTATTACCCGACTGCAGGAAAAGCCGCAGTCCGATAGCTTGTAGCTGTTTGCGCCGAAGGTGCAGGTATATATAACATCTGCGCCGGCGTCTATATATTCACGGTGAATAGACGTTATTAAATCGGGATTTGTAATTGACAAAAGCTCAGGTATTTCACCTGCTTTAAGCACTCTTGACTGAAGCATTGTTCCCATAGCTCCGTCAAGAAATATAAATTCTCTGTTTTTAAGCAGCTTTCTAAACACATCTTTCACCTGTTTTTCTGAATTTACAGTTATGCCTCATAGAGCATCCGGCACAGCCCGTTCTTTGTCTTGAAAGCTCGGTCTTTGATATGCCGATTATAGCCGTTACCGACTTGGTCGGTATCAGCATTCCGCTTTGCGCAAGGGTAAGTCCTATTTTTCTTTGAGCGTCAAGCACCCGTAGCAGGTCGCCCTGTATATCAAGCGTTAAATCGCCGTAGCCGGGGCTGAAGCGCCACGTTTTATATTCTTGGGGATACAGCTCGTTTATCTCCTCGTCGACTGCGTTGCAAACCTGCTCTATCGCGGCGCTTGCAAGCGCGTCGGTTATAACCGCTTTTGTCATATCCGCAGCCTGATATTGCCTTATCAGCCGATCTGCCCCCGCGGATAGCGTGGCGCACATAAGAACTACTCCGCCGCAGCCCTTTATATGATTTGAAACGCTCTCGCCGCACAGCCTTAAGCCTATATCCGATACGGCTACGCAGCCGTTTTCAAATTCAAGACGGTCAAACCGTTTGTATAAATATTTAGGCGAAGCGGCTCTCAAAAGCTCCGCTTCGCATTCGTCTATTATATCGAGTGTTTTTTTATCGGGCTCATTTCCTCTGTAGCCCAAATATCTTAATGCTTCCTCTCGGTTTATCTTTTCAAGAACAAACAATTGCATCACCTTACAGAAGATTTTTTATGCTGTTGTAGATCGTTCTTGCAACGTAAGGATTATTCATGGTGTAAATATGAATGCCGTCAACGCCGTTTGATATAAGGTCTACTATCTGATCTACGGCATATGCTATTCCGGCGTCACGCATAGCCTCAGGATTATCGCCGTATCTTTGCATTATTTTTGCAAATTTTGCCGGCAGGCTCGCGCCGCACATAGACACCATCTTCTCGATTTGCTTTTTGTTTACAACAGGCATTATTCCGGCGGAAATCGGCACGTTTATACCGGCGATTTTTGCCCTTTTTAAAAAGCTGTAGTAAGCGTTGTTATCAAAGAAAAGCTGAGTTATAAGGCTTGAAGCGCCTGCGTCGACCTTCTTTTTAAGATTTAATATATCCTCAACCTCGTCGCTGCTTTCGGAATGAACCTCAGGGTAGCAGGCTCCGCATACATCAAAATTTCGGCTGCTCGACTTTATAAAGGCTGTGAGGTCGCTTGCAAATTTGAAATCGGTGCATCTTGGCTGACCGGGTACTATATCGCCTCTTAGTGCAAGTATGTTTTCAATTCCGTTATCGTTAAATTCGTTAAGAATGTTTTTAATTTCGTTTTTCGTGTTGCTTATGCAGGTGAGGTGCGCAACAGATTCGATTCCGTGAATATTTTTGATTCTTGATGCTATTTCGCAGCAATGAGATTTCGCTCCTCCGGCAGCGCCGTAAGTCACGCTTATAAAGTCCGGCTTTAAGTCGCAAAGCTGCTCAAGAGTATTGTAAACCGTTTCTATCGGGCTTGTTGCCTTTGGCGGAAAAACCTCAAAGGACAAAACTGTTTTTTCCATTTTATAAAGGCTGCTTATTTTCATTGCTATCTCCTTTTGCTTCAATTGGTAAATAATATGATATAACAAGGAAAACTCGGTGTCAAGTGGGGATGCAAGGCTGCGCTTTAAAACGCAGGGGAAATTCGCAGCCTGCCGGCTGCGACCAAAGGCTCCGCCTTTGGAAACCGCCGCCCTTTGAAAAAGGCGGGCGAAAACTTTATTATCAACAAGCAGACGGGCTGTTATAAAACAGCCCGTCTTTAAATTAAATACTATTTTAAAATACCTCGCTAAAAATTACAGCCTCATAATATCACGATAATCAAGGTCGCCTCTTTCAAGACCGTGTATCAACACCTCCGCCGTAGCAACATTGGTCGCCACAGGAATACTGTGCATATCGCAAAGTCTCAAAAGGTTTATATCGTTAGGTTCATGCGGCTTCGGATGAAGAGGGTCTCGGAAAAACAAAAGCATATCAATTTCATCATAGGCAATTCTTGCGGAGATTTGTTGATCGCCTCCCTGCGAACCGCCGAGAAAGCGTGTAATGCTAAGTCCGGTCGCCTCTGCAACCATCTTGCCCGTAGTACCTGTTGCACATAGATTATGTCTGCTTAAAATGCCGCAATAAGCTATGCAAAACTGCACCATCAGCTCTTTTTTTTCATCATGTGCGATTAATGCGATGTTCATCACTGGATCCCTCCGTTTTCATCTTCTTCTGAACTCTTTCTGTTTTTCTGTTAATTCATATTTTTCAGCATACAGCCAAGGGCAGCCTTTCTCCCTCTATTCTCCCCGCAATCCTGCTGAATGCGGTCAGGGCTTTGCTGTCGTCTGTGCAGGCTACTCCCTTTTGTATTGCTGCTACTACCTGTGCGCTCTCAGGAACGACTCCGATTAGCCGAAGCTGAGTTTCATTGATTATCTCGTCAAGGTCGGCATAGAAATTCAGCTTGAAAAAATTGCGCTTTGAAAGTCTGTTTATAACAAGGCGTATCTCATCTTTGTCAAGCTCTAACAGCCTTTTTCTGACATTCACACATCCTCTTACGCTTGTTGGCTCGGCGTTGGCGACAACAAGACATATCTGCGCCGGATACACCGCCGTTTCAAAGCCCTTTCCCACGCCTGCCGGCGAATCTATGATGATTATATCATACTGATTTTTGACGCTCTCAATAAACTGCTCAAGCACCTGCGGACTGAGCTCGTCCTCCGCCCTTTGCGGAGCAGGAACAAGATAAAGTCCCTGTGTGTGCGAACACGGATAAATAATATGCTCCGTCTTGCAGCCTCCGCTTACAACATCCGCAATGTCAAAAACCAGACTCTTGCTAACACCAAGCATTATATCAAGTCCGCGCATACCAGAATCACAGTCGATAAGCAATACACGCCTGTTTCTGTTTGCAAATGCTACGCCAAGACTTGCGGCAACCGTTGATTTCCCTGTGCCGCCTTTGCCGGATGTAACAACTATAACCTTGCTCATAACCGCCCCTTCATAAGATTAGTATAATGGCAATAACTTTAATAAATTCATATGACAATAATTTCCACTGTTCATTTTACCATAAAATATCAATTTAGTCAAAGTATTTTTATAAATTTTTTTCACAATTTTTTTATACAATACATAGTAATAATAGACTAAAATAATAGCCGAAGCCTACAATGTGGAAAAATATTATTAATCAATCTTTTTTTATCTTCCTGTCGAGCCAAAGCCGCCGGCTCCTCTTTCGGTTTCGTCAAGCTCGTCCGCTTCACACAGCGGCATAACCGAAACAGGCATTATAACCATCTGCGCTATCCTTTCGCCCGGCTCAACCGCATACGGCTTATTCCCTACGTTGCACAGTCCGACAGATATTTCCCCTCTGTAATCGCTGTCGACAACTCCCACTCCGTTTGAAAGGCATATGCCGTGCTTAACGCCAAGACCGCTCCTTGCAAAAAGAAATGCGCCGAACTGCTCGGACGGAAGAGCTATCGCAATGCCCGTCGGAATTTTTACAAGCTCGCCCGGATTTATAATAACAGGCTCGTCAATACAGGCGCACAAATCCGCTCCTGCCGAGCCGCTTGTCGCCCTTTGCGGTACAACCGCGTTTTCTCTCACCTTTTTTATTTTTACCGTTTCCATATTAAATAACTCCCCTTTTATACATTCCGTTTGTGTAATCTCCGCTTAAATGCCTTCCGCTTACAACGGCATTGTAAATCTTAAGCATCTGCGCTTTGCTCTGTGTTGAAAAGCGCAGGGTGAAGAAATCCAGACAGCCGCACGGTTGTAAAATATGCTGTGCGTACATTAAAACAGGATTTAACACCTCTGTGCTGAAGCCGTCGCATTTAAGCATAAGACGGTTGTTTTTTCTGTCTGTTATATATTTTTTTCCGCCGCATTCGGAGCAGGACTGTCCGCCGTTTTTCGCAGGACACACCCTTGTTACCATAAGCGGCATCTCGCCGCAGCTGACCGCTCCTCTTTTTATATTTCCGCCCAAGCGTTTTATTTGCTCCGCCGCAAGCTCCGGCGAAAGCTCCACATCGCTCAAGCGCAGCAATTCAAGCTCGTTGAGTGCATATGTGTTATACGCGTTCAGCGCAAACGAGCCGTGCGCTTTCATTCCGGCGTTTAAGGCAAGGTCAATCGCGCCGAGATTTGAAACAAGCGCGTCCTCAACGCCGAGCCCTTTTATTTTTTCAATTTGTTTTTTAACGGCTTCCTCAGCGCCGAATATACATCTTGGCAGCTCGGCTCCAAGCCTGAAGCCTGAACTGATAAGTCTTTTTATCTCGTCCGCCGGAGAGAATAGAGGAACATAAACAAGCTCACAACTCTTAAATTCATCCGGCACGCCGCAATCGGCAAGGCGCACCCTTACGCTCGGCGTTTTCTTTGCGGTGTATGTATCGCCGATATTAAGGCTTACGTCTTTAAAGTCCTTCCTTTTATCAAAACGAAGCTGCTCCTCGATTTTTTCAATGCAGCTGCGGCGCATTGCGTTAAGCATTGAAACGGGAAAAGCGAGTCCGTCGTCTATTTCAAGCTCAATATTCTCAGCGATAAACGGCGTTCCGCCGGTTTTCACAAGCTGCGCCCTCGCTTTTTCGGAATTTATCGAAGTCCTTACCGCCTTTTCCGGTATATCTCCGACCGCCTCTGCCGAAAAGCCTCCGCTTCTTGCATAAAGCCTTGCAGGTTCCTCGCTTTTTAGAACAAGCTTAAAGCTCAAGGGAAATCTTTTCCGCTCGTCCTTATAAAGATTTCTCAGCTGCGACATAAGCCTGCCGTCTGCGGCAGTAACGTTTTCCTTTGAGCGCACGCCAAACATATTTTTGTCTATTTTGCCGGTATAATATCCGTCCGTAAAGCCGCTGCGTGAAAAAACAGCCTCAAGTCTTGCACGCCTGCCGCAGTCGTCCTTGCCCGAAAGCGCCGCTTCGCAAGCGTCAACCGCCGCGGCAACATATTCGGGGCGTTTCATTCTCCCCTCTATCTTAGCCGAGGTGACCCCCATCTCTTCAAGCTCCGAAAGATGCTCCAACAGCGAATTATCCTTAAGGCTAAGCGCATATCCGTTTCCGCCGTCGATATAAAACGGCAGTCTGCACGGCTGGGCGCAGCGCCCTCTGTTGCCGCTTCTGCCGCCAAGCACGGCGCTGAATTCACATTGACCCGAAACGCACATACAAAGAGCGCCGTGAACGAACACCTCTGTTTCAATCGGGCAGGAATTCACTATTTCAAAAATCTCATCTCTTGAAAGCTCCCTTGCGAGCACAACTCGTTTAAAGCCGAGTGAATATAAAAGCCTTGCGCCCTGTGGAGTGTGTACGGACATCTGGGTCGAGGCGTGCAGCGGCATCTCAGGCGCCGCCTGCTTTATTAACGAGGCAAGCCCGAGATCCTGAACGATAAGCGCGTCAACGCCGCATTCACAGGCGTTCTTCACAAGCTCAAGAGCCTGCGGCAGCTCATCGTCCCGAATAAGCGTATTTACGGCAAGGTAAAGCTTCATTCCTCTTTCGTGGCAGTAAGCCACGGCTTCGGAAAGCTCGCCGCTGCCGAAATTAGCGGCGGCAGCCCGTGCGCTGAAGCTTTGGGCTCCCACATATACGGCTGTCGCTCCCGTTGCGGCGGCAGCCTTTATGCTTTCAAAAGCTCCTGCCGGCGCAAGGATCTCAATACCGTTGTTCATAATGACTATCTTTGGTCAAAAAAGCTCAGCATCTCGTCTTCGCCGTGAGCGTCGGCAAATTCATTTCTGCGGAAGCTGCCGCTTATTTTATCGTTATCTCTGTAATTTATCTTTGTTTCGCCCTTTGCGTTTCCGGAAAAGGCTCCTCCGCCTGATTTCGCGCTGTTGACAGGGCGAAACGGCTTTGGTCTGTTTTGATTCTGGGGGGCGTTTTTGCTTCTCTGATTAAGCAGCGCCTTTCTTTTTTCCTCCAGCATCTGTCTTTCGGTCATAGGCGCAGCAGCCTGCGTCTGAGGCTTTTCAGTCTGCACGGCGGCGCTGTCTACCTTTTCGTAAGCCTCGGCTTTTTCGTTTAAAGCGGCGTCCTCACCGCCTACATTACGGTGCTCCTGCGCTTTTTCTTCCTTATTAAGCTCCTCTTTTTCAGCCTCTTTTTTATCGTCGGGAAGCGGTATTCTCAGCTGCTGCGGAGATTCCTCTTCCTTTTGTTCTGCCGCGCCGGCGCCTTGGAGCGATTCTATAACCTTGTGCAGACCAAGCTTCTCCTCCCTTAACTGCTTGTTTTCAACCCTAAGCTGATCAAGCTCGGCACAAGCCCTGCTTGCAAGGGATTCGCTTGTTTCAGTCCTTCTAAGCAGCTCCTCGGCTATGATACTCTTCTTTTCAAGCTCGTCACAGTAATTGATAGCGGCAAGAATAGCTGCCATTGATACGCTCATAGAGTCGCTCTGGCGCAGTATCTCCTTTATCTGCTCGTCTACCATATTGCTTATTTTAACAATATAATCCCTGTCTTCATCGGCTGATACAACAAATTCACTGCCGACTATTCTTAATCTTACCCTTGTTTTTTCACTCACAAAAACCAGTCCTTTCACATACTGAACCCTATTATAGTATTATAATACAAACTTTGAAAACTTGTAAAGTGTTTTTTAGCAATTTTTCTTTTCTTTTGTTATTAAGTCTTTTTTGATATTAACTGTCTTTATTTGTCGAAATATCTCCGTCGTTTTAATTCAAATTAAATCCCTTGCCATGCAAAATACAATGCGAATTTAAAGATTACTGTAATTATGCGATTTTTAGTTGAAATAACCTTTGTTTCAGTGTATAATCATAACAGTACTCTGAAATTTTATTATCAGAGAGCGGTCAAAGGAGGAAAACCATGAATTTGAAATTGTCAGCGGAGCAGGCTGAGGAAATGATCCTTACAAAGCTCAGCCACAACTTCGGAGTATCACAAAAGGACGCGACTGACGAGCATTTTTATAAGGCAGTAGTTCTTGTAATAAAGGATTTGCTCACATCTGAATACTCCGATTTTTCACACAAGGCTGTTCAACAGGGTAAAAAAACAGTTTACTATTTATGTATGGAATTTCTTATGGGACGTTCCCTTAAGAACAATCTTTACAACCTAAAGCTTGAGGAAACCTTCAGCACAGCTTTAAAGCATTTGGGCGTTAAGCTTGACAGCGTTTATGAGCAGGAGCCGGACGCCGGTCTGGGCAACGGCGGACTTGGCCGTCTTGCCGCCTGTTTTCTTGACGCTCTGGCGTCTCAATCGTACCCGTCTATGGGGTATTCTCTGCGCTATGAATACGGTATCTTCAGTCAAAAGCTTATAGACGGCTGGCAGACCGAAATGCCTGATTTTTGGCTTCCAGGCGGCGGAGTTTGGCTTCAGGATCACCCTGAAAAGGCGATAACCGTTAAATTCAACGGTCACGTTGTTGAGGAATGGAAGGACGGCTTCCATAAGGTTGATATTGTAGATTCATACAATGTTGTCGCAATACCGTATGATTTGATGGTCGCAGGCCACGACGGAAAGGGAGTAAGCCGTTTGAGATTATGGGCGGCAAAGTCAAACGCCTTTGACATGCAGCTTTTCAACGACGGCGATTATCTGCGCGCTATCGAGCAGAACGCTATGGCGGAATCAATAACGAAGGTGCTGTATCCCGGCGACAATCATCCGGAAGGCAAGAGTCTTCGTCTTAATCAGCAATACTTCCTTGTTTCGGCAACTATTCACGATATTATTAACAGACATCTCAGGAATTATCAGACGCTTGATAATCTTCCCGATTATGTTGCAATACACTTAAACGACACTCATCCTGTGCTTGCCGTTCCTGAGCTTATGAGGATTCTTATGGACGAATGCGGCTATGAGTGGGACAAGGCTTGGGATCTTACAAGCCGTACAATTGCATACACCAACCACACCGTTATGAAGGAGGCGCTTGAGTGCTGGGAGGAGCAGACCTTTAAGGCAAAGCTTCCGAGAATATACGAAATACTTTTCGAGCTTAACAAGCGTTTCTGCGCGGCAATGCACCAAAGAGGAATTGACGGCTATCAGGTCGGCAGAATGGCGATAATAAACGACGGCGTTGTAAAAATGGCTAATCTTGCCGTTATCGCAGGCTATAAGGTCAACGGTGTTTCAGCCCTGCACAGTGAGATACTGAAGGATACCGTATTCCACGACTTCTATACCGTATTCCCTCAAAAATTCACAAATGTTACAAACGGCATAGCTCATCGTCGCTGGCTTAACCAGTCTAACCCACAGCTTGCCAATTTGCTAAACGAGCTTATCGGTACGGAATATATAAGCGACGCGTCCCAGCTTAAGAAGCTGCTTGAGTTCAAGGACGACAACACCGTTTTGCAGAGGCTTGAAAGCATTAAGAGAGCGAACAAGCTCAAGATGGTGGATTATATTAAAAAGCACAACGGAGTAACCGTAAACCCCGATTCAATTTTCGACGTTCAGGTAAAAAGGCTTCACGAGTACAAAAGGCAGCTTATGAACGCTCTTCACATTCTTTCAACCTACCGCTGGCTGCGCGAAAATCCAAACGCAAACTTTACGCCTAAGACATATATATTCGGTGCAAAGGCCGCGCCCGGATACTACTTTGCAAAGCAGATAATTCAGTTTATCGTTGCATTGAGCCAAAAGATTGAAAAGGACGACAGGGTAAATAAAAAGCTAAAGGTAGTTTACCTTGAGGATTACCGTGTTACGCTTGCCGAAAAGCTGATTCCCGCAAGCGAGATAAGCGAACAGATCTCACTTGCCGGAACAGAGGCTTCGGGAACAAGCAATATGAAGTTTATGATAAACGGCGCAATAACAATGGGAACGCTCGACGGAGCAAACGTTGAAATCAACGACGCGGTAGGAAACGACAATATGTTCCTGTTCGGACTTACTACGCCGGAGGTTGAAAACATTAAGAGAAGCGGATATAATCCGATGGTATATTATCAAAACAATCCTATTTTAAGAGGCGCTATCGACGAAATAAACAACACACGCTTTGGCGCGATAGCAAATTCTCTTATGAATATTGACCCGTATATGGTTCTCGCGGATTTCGCGGATTATTCCTCCGCACAGCAAAGGGCCTCCGCGCTTTATGCAGAAAACAAACAGCAATGGAACAGAATGTCGCTTGTAAACATTGCAAACGCCGGAATTTTTGCCGCCGACCGCTCTATAAAGGATTACGCGGAAAAGATTTGGGGGCTTAGTCCGGTTGACCTTGGCTGAAATATAGTTTAAATCAAGGCGCTGATTAAAGGATAAAATATAAAGTCCGAAGAAATTTCGTTAATGAAAGCTCTTCGGACTTTTTATTTTTTCATCGCTTTATTTAAAGACCTTTTAAATCAAATTCGCGTTATTTTAAAATCTTATTCCTCTGAATATTGCTTTACGCCGTCAACATATACGTTGTTGCCCTTGCAGTCTATTGCAACAATACAGGGAAAATCCTCGACCGTATATCTGCGAACCGCCTCTGTGCCTAAGTCGTCATAGCAGAGTATCTCCTCTTTCTTTATGCTTTTGGCTATCAGCGCGGCTGCTCCGCCTATGCAGGCAAAATATACGCCCTTGTTCCTTATGATTGAATCTATTACCTCTTGTGAGCGTGCGCCCTTGCCTATCATTCCTCTCAGTCCGAGATCCATAAGCGCAGGAGCGTATTTGTCCATTCTGTAGCTTGACGTGGGGCCGGCAGGGCCAACCGCATATCCGGGCTTGGCGGGAGCCGGTCCGACATAATATATAAGCTCATTTCTTATGTCTATCGGAAGCTCCTTTCCGTTTTCGATAAGCTCGTATAATCTTTTGTGAGCCGCGTCCCGTCCCGTCAGCATAGTTCCGCTGAGCAGCACGCTTTCGCCTGCGCTCAAATTCAAAACGTCCTGTTCAGAAAGGGGCAGAGTCAGCCTTTTCATATTATTTATGTTATTCATTCAATTCAAGACCTTTCGTAACGGTTAAATTACAGCGCTTTTATGGCGCGCGGCGTGACAGCAGATATTGACCGCGACTGGCATTCCTGCTATGTGGGTGGGATATGTTTCAATATTCACTCCAAGGGCTGTGGTTGTTCCGCCAAGGCCGGCAGGGCCAAAGCCCATTTTGTTTATAGCTTCAAGAAGCTCGTCCTCCATGGCGGCATAACGCGCATCATCATTTTTTGTGTTTATGTCTCTTAACGTCGCTTTCTTTGCAAGCTGCGCCGCCTTTTCAAAAGTACCGCCTATTCCCACGCCGACAACTATTGGCGGACATGGGTTTGGGCCGGCTTTTCGCACTGTGTCAAGTATAAAGCTTTTTACGCCTTCAACGCCCTTAGACGGCGTAAGCATTGCAACTGCCGACATATTTTCGCTGCCGAAGCCTTTTCCGCCCGCGAGTATTTTTATTTTGTCTCCGCTGACTATTTTTGTATGTATTACGGCAGGCGTATTGTCGCCCGTGTTTTTTCTGTCGAACACCGGGTCGCTTACAACGCTCTTGCGCAGATACCCTTCGTCATACGCGCTGCGTACTCCCTGTTCAACCGCCTGCTCAAAGCTGCCGTCCTCTATTACAACCTTATCGCCGTACTCTATAAACAAAACAGCCATACCTGTATCCTGACAAATAGGTATCTGCTCTGACGCCGCGATTTTATTGTTTTCAATAAGCTGAGAAAGCACGTTTTTTCCAAGCGGCGATCGTTCCGTTTCAACCGCGTTTTTCAGGGCTGAGGTTATATCATCGCCAATAAAATAATTACAATCAATAAACAGTCTTTTAACTGTTTCGGCAACAACGCTTGCCTTAATTCTCCTGATTTCCATTACGAAACCTCCGATAACTCCGTATTTATATATTATAATCCAAGATATGCGTGTTTTCAACTTGATTTTTACCTTAAACGGCTATATTAAGGGATAATGCTTTGTGCGAGCGCTGTAATTTCTGCTCTGAGCCCCTCGTCAGCCGCCTTCGGCGGCTGCTTCTCCGCAGGAGAAGCCGGCGGCAAGGCCGCCGGGCGAGGGGCTCGCCATAGCGACGCTTAAATTTTTCTCCGCCTTCTTTACTTTAACATAAAATAAGCTATAATTTAAATCAGAGCACGGCTTTAAGCGCCTACCCGTGCAAAATTGATTTTTGGAGTGATAAATATGTCAAGAGCTGACAGAGCAAAGCAATATTTTACAGAGGGATATAACTGTTCACAGTCCGTATTGCTTGCGTTTTCGGATAAATGCGGAATAGAAAAAGATACCGCCGCGCTTATCGCAAGCGGCTTCGGCGGAGGAATGGGCAGAATGAGAGAGGTCTGCGGCGCGGTAAGCGGAACGGTTATGGCGGCGTCACTGCTTTTCGGGTACGATGACCCAAAGGCTGCTGCGAAGAAAAAAGCGCTTTACAAAACAATACAGGAGCTTGCAGAGCAGTTTCGGAAACAAAACGGCTCAATAATCTGCCGCGAGCTTTTGGGAATAGATAAAAAAGCTCCAACGCCGTTTACGCCGGAGGAGAGGACAAACGAATACTACAAAAAGCGCCCATGCGCTATGCTGGTCTATGATGCGGCAAAAATACTTGAAGAATACATAACGGCTATTGACGATAACGAATCGGATTTATAATATACCTGCTGCGGTAAAGTTGCTCTTTTTTAATTTATTTGCAAGCGGCAGCCATCTTGCAGACGCGAATGCCTGCCAGTGATTTCAAGCACATAATCAATCTTCCCTCACAGGGCAGAATGCCGAGCGCAAACGCTCCAAAGCAAACAAAAGCTTGAAAGTAAATATCCCATAAACGAGAGATGTTTCCGAACGAAATAAAATGTTTCGGG
>CANQEU010000015.1 GCA_947595635.1 uncultured Clostridia bacterium | reverse complement strand
TCCCATGACAGGGCGCAGACCTCCCCGATCCGAAGTCCGGCGTACAGCGTGACGAGGATTCCGAGCGTGGTCGGGTCGAGATGTGTAATGCAGTATTTTTCAAGCGTTTTTTCGTCTACATTCAATATACCGGTCTTAATGTCGTTTGAATACGAGCATATTCCGCAATGGAATATTTCGCTTGCACCGGCTATATCGGTTATCATTTTTGAAATCATACCGCCCGTGCAGCTCTCCGCTGTTGAAATAGTCCTTCTCTTCTGCCTTAAAAGCTCGCACAGCGCCTGTGCCGGCTTGTGCCGCCTGTCCCTGAAAATGCGCAGCTGCGAATATAGCGCTCTGCCCGATAATACCTCCATAATACGAACCTCCTTTTTGTTTTGCGTAACAACGCCGCTGCATACCTACGTTTGCTGCTTCGGCGCTATTTTTCAAGAAATCATTGCTCTTTTTTCAGCGTTCTGTTAAAATTTATAACAGATAAGCATATTATACCATAAAATCAAAAGGAAGTGTAGAAATGGCTTGGTTTTTTTCTGAATATGAGCCAAAAAATTTTTATACGTTTACAGGCGAACAGGCAAGACATATATCGCTCTCGCTCAGAATGAAGCCGGGCGACGAGCTTACAATATGCTGCGGCGATAACATATACCCCTGCGTTATAGAAAGCATTGACAAGACGAGCGTCACCGTTAAGGTATGCGGCAAGCAAAAATGCGACAACGAGCCGGACGTTTCAATAACCTTGTTTCAGGCTCTGCCAAAGGGCGACAAGATGGATTATATAGTTCAAAAGGCAGTTGAGCTCGGCGTATCAAGAATAGTGCCTTTTACAAGCGCGCGCTGCGTTTCCCGTCCCGATATGCTTAAAGCGCCGAAAAAAACGGCACGCTGGCAGAAGATAGCCCTTCAGGCGGCTCAGCAGTCAAGGCGGTGTATAATTCCCGTTGTCGAGGACATTACGACAATAAAAAACGCCGCAGAGATTGCGGCAGGGCTTGAAGGCTCCATTGTTTTTTACGAATGCGGCGGTCAGTCCCCGTCCGAGCTTGTTAAGCTCAACGCCTCGGAGATCGGAATATTCATCGGCAGTGAGGGGGGCTTTGCGCCCGAAGAGATAGAAATGCTTAATGGTCTGGGCATTGAGGCAGCTACTCTCGGCAAAAGGATACTTAGAGCTGAAACGGCGCCGATAGCGGCGCTTTCGGTCATAATGTATATAACGGGGAATCTCGGATAAAAACAGGAACAGGAGTATTGATAATGATTGGAATTATTTGCGCCCTTAAAATCGAGGTTGAGGGCTTGATTGAAAAAATGACAAATGTTCAAAGGCTTGAAAAAGCTAAAATAACATTTTATAGGGGCTTTGCCTTCGGCAGAGAAACGGTTGCCGCAGAATGCGGAATAGGCAAGGTAAACGCCGCCATGTGCGCTCAGGTGATGATCGACTTATTTGACCCTGAAGTAATAATAAACAGCGGTATCGCGGGGGCTCTAAGCGAGGACATCGGAATCGGCGATATTGTGATTTGCAGCGACGTTGTTCAGCACGATATGGACTCAACCGACGCAGGCGATCCGCCGGGAATGATACAGTTTAACGATTGCAAAGTGATTGAGATAGAGGCAAGCGAAAAGGCAGTCCGCATGCTTGAATACGCCTGCAAAAAGGTGGACGGAACAAAATTTGAGTTCGGCAGGATCGCAACCGGCGACTCGTTTGTGCTTGCAAAGGAACGCCGCAGAAAAATAAACTCGCTCTTTGGGGCGATCGCATGCGAAATGGAGGGCGGCGCCATAGCGCAGGTGTGCTTTAGAAACGGTGTTCCGTTTGGAATAATAAGAGCAATCTCAGACAGCGTAAGGGACAACGAATTTATGGATTTTATAAAGTTCCGAAGCTATGCCGCAGACCGCTCGGTCAAAATCCTTTGTGAATTTCTTCAGGCTGAGCCGGAGGAGCAAGGGCTATGATTTTTTCTGTGCGTTCGTCCTCCGAAGCACTGCGCCTTACAGGCGGAAACATTAATATCCACACCTCGTAAATCACCCTTGAAATAAAAACCGCAAGACAAAGCTCGAGCATACATATCACTCTCCTTGACTATAAGTATATTAACGAATGAGCGTATATTTTGCCGCAAAATGTCAAGAAGATTTGTAGAATAATATTTTATGTTGTTTTAACAAAATATTGACCGGTTATTTGTTGAAAACACAGATTTAACCTGAGGTTTTTTACCTGTTGAACAAAAATTTTTCTATCACCTGTGCAATAAGCACTTAAATTTTAATGTTTTTTATTGGTAAAATTAATAAATTAAAAATTTTTAGACATCATTTATTGTATGACAAACAGAAAAATTCTGAATTTCCAATTTTATTTGCAAATTAATTTGACAGACTAAAAAAAGGGGCATATAATGTTTACAAGGTCGGTTTGACAAATAGCACTTACCGAAAGTAAGAAAGGAAGGCAATTACACATGGCAACAAAGAAAACTACAGCTAAGACTGAAACTAAAGCACCCGCAGCTAAGACAGCTGCCAAGACAGAGACAAAGACAACTGCTGCAAAAACAACTGCTGCCGCTAAGACCGAAGCTAAGCCGGCAACAAAGACAGCTACAAAGGCTGCAACAACAAAGGCTGCCGCTAAGACTGAGGAAAAGGCTGCTCCGGCAAAGAAGCCGGCTGCTAAAAAGACTGCTGCCGCTAAAGAGGTTCAGACAAAGGTTTATATTGAATTTAACGGTGCAAAGGTTGCCGTTGACGAGGTAGTTGAAAACGTAAAGGCTACCTACAAGGCAAATGGCGGCAAGGCTGCTATCAAAACTCTTGAGATTTATGTTAAGCCGGACGAGCAGGCTGCTTATTTCGTTGTAAACGGCGAGCTTGACGGAAACAGAATGGACGTATATTTCTGCTGATAAATATACCGCGTATTAAAACTAAAGGTTGATTTTTACTATTAAAAATTGTTGACCGACACGGGAACGAGCAAGACTCGTTCCTTTTTTTTGCGAAAAATTCGTAGTAAAAAAGGCGGCGCGGGTCAAATGACCTGCGCCGCCAAAATAAAATTCATTTTTTTTAGTACAGCCTGCCTTAGCTTTGCAAAGCAGCCGACGATTAAGGGCAACCGCGCAAGGCTTTCATTTCATCCTCCGCGCCAAGCGCGAAAGATGAACGAGCGTTATAACGTCTGCTTAATAAAAGATACTGACGCTGCGGCAATACCGTATTTATCAATCGGAGGTATCCTTATCGGCTGTGCTGCTTTTGAAGGCAAAGAACCTCTGGCCTATATAATTACAGCCTGTGAAGAATACCATTCCGACAAACATTGTAAGGTATTCAACAATCTTTTGGTCAACAGACGGGAAGAACTGCGACATAAACCACGTTGTAAACGGTCTTGCTATTCCATATGAAATAAGGTAACAAACAGCGATGTTGATTATAAATCTCACAAGCGATCTGCCGGTATTTCCCTTGCTCTTAAATGTTATATTCTTGTTAAGAATATAGCTTAATATGCTTGTAAGGATATAGTTCAGCGCCGAGCTTACCCAAAAATTTATATCATTCGCCTTCCAACCGTATTCCGAGGCAATTCCGCTGTACCAATTGTAGTGGTCTCCGAGAAAATACATTCCGTACATTATAGTCATTCCGACTATCGTATTGATAATTCCTACTATTATAAACTTCCAGAATTTTATATCAAAAAAATTCTTTAAAGAATCTATCAATTTTTTCTTCTCCTTTTTGCGTATGCCTCCTCCGGCTCTTCATCGGACGATTCATTTTCTTCATCAATTCCCGCGATCTCCGGCAGCTTTCCCATAGGCCCAAAGGTTTTTCCCTTTTTCCTAAGATAATAATCCGCTATGCAGTAAAGCGCAAACAGACCAAGCGCCGTAATTGTAATGATAAGACCTGTTGTAAAGCCGGCAGGCGTGTATTTGAATTCTACGGTATGCTTTCCCTTGGTCAAATCAAGAGCAAGCATTGCATTTCCAATTCCGACGGTCTCCGTCTTTTCACCGTCTACATATGCGCTCCAGCCGGATTCATAAGGTATAGAGGTATAAAGCAGGCCGTCCTTCTTTACGTTTATTTCACCGCTTACGTTTGTTGAATCCATGCTTGTGATTTTGAGCAGTTCGTCGTTCAAAAGCTTATATCCCTTGTCAAAAAGTTTTTGGTCAAGCATACAAACGTATATATCCGCATTTCCCGAAAGACCTGCCGAAATGGTTGAGGATATATTTAATACGTCGCCCTTTTTATATTTGCCAACCGCCGCAATGTACGGTCTTTTTATATTACAGCTTTGGGCTGCCGTCTCCGCCTTTCCTCCCGAAACATTCATAGTTTCCGAGTTATCGACCTTGGCATATACATAAACAAGCCCGTCCTTCGGTATTGTATAATTCCACGAAAGTACTCCCTGAGTAGTTTTTATTTTCGGATTATACGCATATTTCCCGTAAATGCCGTTGTTTTTGTCGTCGGTCTCGCGGTAGTAAACATCAAGATTATTGTGCGACGCCGTAGACACCTTTATCTCTTTGAACAAATCCCCGTCAATGCCTGTCGCCAAGCGGAATAGCTGTTCCTGAGAATCAAACGGATTATCCTTTGTAAGGCTAAGCTCCTTAAGGCCGGCGTCTGTCATAAAGCCAAGCGAAAGGTATCTGTTGTTTTTGTAATAATCCATACCGCTTTGAGAGCCTGCAAGGCTCCAATTTTCAGTATCCGAAATGCGTCCGTTATGCGCTATTAAATACTTAAGATCCAAAAACGCGTTTGTGAGCGGAGTTGTTTCCGAGTAGTAATATCTGTTTCCCGCGTCCCAGCCGTGACAGCCGATAGACTCAAGAAAGTCCGTTACGCTTACGTTGGCAGTAGAGCTGAACTGGCTTACTCCCGGATACTGATATAGCGGAGGGTCGTTGAGCGTATAGAATTTTGTAAATTCCATACGGTAAAACGCCTCGTTGTCCTTCGACTTAATGTCGCTTACACATGCTCGCACCTCAGTGCGGCTGCTCGGATAGCCCGTCCTTGCAGTCGTCCTTACGGTTTCAACGCTTAAAAGCACGCTGCTAACCATTTCGCCGAGAAATACTATTCCCATCAGCACATAGACTACCTTCATATTGATGAATTTGAATTGATACATAAAGAATATTCCGACATACAAAACAGTCAGAGCAACGCTTGTGTAAACCGCCACCTCGCTTTGCTGACCAAGGCTTGCGCAAACTATGACTATAGCGGAAACCACAAGCATTCCTATTATTTCGGTGATGTTAAGGTCTTTAAGCAGTGTAAACGCCTTATAAGCCATAACGACAAGCACAAACGAAACGATGAACGAGAATCTGTGCGGTATCATATTTGTCGAGTGGAAGCCGTGCCACATAAAGTCGAAAAGCTTGTTGTCCATACTGAACAGCAAAAAGAACAGCACCGAGCAGAAAAGTATCTTTGAGCGAAGCTTCACCTTGCGTGAAAGCATAAACACTCCGGAAAGAAGAACGCACAGATAGCCGCTGTATATATTAGGCAGTCCCTCCTTGTCATTGGGCTTAACCATAGCGGCAAAGTTTCCTATGATGTCCTGAATTTCATAATTAAAGCGTGAAATATCCGGCCATACGTTATTTGCGCTGTGTGAAAGACCCAACGCAAAAATCTCCGGCAATGTTATAACCGCTGTAATCGCGATAGCCAGTACGGATGAAAGCGCGATTTTCAGCAGGCGGCGAAGAATAAGCCTTATCGGCATTTTAAACTGAATGCACAGGCAAACAAAGAATATCGCCGTAAATATACAGGTGAAAAATCCTATATAATAGTTAAAGAACAGGGACATTGCAAGAGAGGCTATATACAGCCGTACCCTGCCGAATTTAACAAGGCTGTATGTGCCGTATGCCACAAGAGGGAACAGCGCAAAGGTATCAAACCACATTACGTTCCAGTAATAGCCGAGCGTAAAGGCGCAAAGCGCGTACATTGTTCCGAAAAACACCAGCGAAATATCGTTTCTTTTAAAAACTCCCTTTAAGAATATTCCGCAAAAAAGTCCCGCGCAGCCTATTCTGCACAGCAGGAAAAGCGTAAGCGCCTCCTGCAAAAATTCAAGCGGAACAAAGGTAAGCAACAGGTTAAACGGGCTGGCATAGTAATAAGCCGCAATCGCCCAGAAATTCGAGCCCATTCCGGTATCCCATGAATACAGCAGAGATTGACCTGTTTGCAGCTTGTCCTGAACCTCTGTATAAAACGGAAAATACTGCTGCCAAAAATCCGTTACAAGTATCTGCCTGTCGCCAAACGGGAATACCCCGTTGAAGGCATATGCAAATGCCATAAGCAAAAACGGAACCGCAAAGCAAAGCGCAAGATAAAGCTTTGTTTTTGAGACGGGCGTATCCACGCCGCCCTGCGCGTTTATTCTTTGCCCTGCTCCTCCGTTTCTTTTAATTTTGCTTCTACTCATATGAAAACCTCCGTGTCAAATCAAACATACATATTTAATTTTACCACTAAACTGCTGTAAGGTAAATATTTAATTTAAAATTTCTCAATTATATTTCATCTTTTATTTTTCCGAGCCCTGAATAATAATATAAATTTTGTCAAATAACGCTTTGCATTTTAGATTAATTTTTGTTATAATTTTAAATAATGCATAAAAAGAAGGGACGAAAAAATGAAAACGGTTGATATAATAGTACCGTGCTATAACGAGGAAGCGGTGCTTAGGATTTTTGTTGAAACAACAAACGGCTTCATTGATAAAATCGAGGGCTATAAATTCAGATATATTCTTGTTGACGACGGCAGCCGCGACAAAACCTTCAGCGTAATGCGCTCTCTTGCAGAGGAATACCGAAATGTAAAATACATTTCATTCTCCCGTAATTTCGGCAAGGAGGCGGCAATGTACGCCGGACTTAAAAACTCAAGCGCGGATTATGTAATAGTTATGGACGCAGATTTGCAGCATCCGCCGGAGATGATTGCGGATATGATAAAGGGCGTCGAGGAGGGATATGACTGCTGCGCCGCAAGAAGAACCTCAAGAAAAGGCGAGTCAAAAATAAGAAGCTTATTCAGCAGGAATTTTTATAAATTCAGCAACAAGATAACCGATGTAAAAATGCCATACGGCGCGGTTGATTTCAGAATAATGTCAAGGCAAATGGTCAACGCCGTTTTATCTCTGTGCGAGGTTCAGCGATTTTCAAAGGGCATATTCAGTTGGGTAGGCTTTGAAACGAAATGGCTGCCGTATGAAAATGTTGAAAGAACGATTGGAAAAACAAAATGGAGCTTTTGGGGTCTGTTCAAGTACGCTATAGACGGCATTACGGCGTTTTCGGTAGCTCCGCTCAGATTTATTTCGCTGCTCGGACTTATAATATCGGGGCTTGCGTTCATTTATGCTCTTATTGTTCTTTTCCAGACGCTTATTTTCGGCATAGACGTGCCCGGCTACGCAACAACGCTTATTATAACGCTGTTTCTCGGCGGTATAATTGAATTTTCCGTCGGCATACTCGGAGAATACATCGGCAGGATATATATGGAAACGAAAAAACGCCCTATATATCTTACAAAAAGCACGAATCTTGACGACGACAAAGACGACGAATACGGTTTTAACACCTTTGAAGAATAAATTAATTCTGCCGCAGGCGGCGCTTGCCTATTGGAAGCAAGCGCCGTTTCTTTTTTTATAATGTATTTTTATACGCCTTTTGACCGCGGCTTTGCCGACTTGCGCCGGTAAAGCCGCTGCTTTAAAATTAGGTTTTAAACGGGGGAGCTGTCGCTCCCCCGTAAACCCCAACTTGCTCGCTCAAGGAATTTATTTTAAAATTAATTTTAGCCTTGCCGTTGTCTGCCAAATATTACAGGCGAATAATATTTAAATATGCAATACAAACGCGCATTAAAGCGCGAAATCATGAGCGGTGAGCGCACTTTAACCAAAACCTGCGCCGCATTTAAAAAAAAGCGGACTAAAGCTCTTTTATCAGTCATCAATACAACATCAATATCAAAGAACAGCTTGCAAAAAATATTGCCCTTTTTTGTGTTTTTGAAGAATATTAACCGAATAATAATATCAATTTGAAGCGTAAAAGTAAAATCTTTGTCAAAGCGGAGTGTAAATAACTCTAAAATTCAATTGCTTTTCGCTAATTTCTATATAATATTCTCCAAGAGGTGAAATATTAATATGAAGTATTTTGAGCGAATAAGGGCGCTGCGAGAAGATAACTCGTTAACACAGAAGAAAATAGCAGGTCTGCTTCATATAGGACAGAGAACCTATTCAGATTATGAAAGCGGAAAAACGCGAATACCGGTTGAAAGCCTGTTGATACTTGCCGAATATTATGATGTGTCGGTCGACTATATCACAGGCGCAAGCAATATTAAGGGCGTGTACCCAAAAAAGTAAGCAGCACAAATTTAAATTAGTGCTGCTTTTTTACTGCCATTTTCAAAAGCATAAGCGCGATTAAGACTGTAAACTGTTATAAATTATATTAATCATTTTTTTAAAACAGATATATTTATGTTTACAGCGTGGACGCATCAGCTTTTATGGTCGCAAAACTGTTACAAATTTGTAATCCGATTAATTTCTTAAAGGGTGTTGACAAACAAAAAATTACAATTTGTTTAAAATGCGTCTTTAATTTTCCTTAAAAAAACTACTGTTAACAAGTAGTAAATGTGGATAACTTTGTTTTTTTCCTTAAAAATGGGCAAAAATTAAATATTTGTGCTCATTATTAACATAGTTATCAACATTTTTGTTGATAGAAAAGAATTTACAATCCGTATAATTTTTATGGGGAAATTTTTATTGGAAAAAAGCGTCGAATAATTTTGCGAAAAATAATAGTTTTATGTATATAAAAAATTTTTTGTTATTTTTTTGTAATTGAATAATAGTCACTATTTATGCCGATTATCCATTTACAGACATTACGGGCACAAATTTGATAACAATTTTGTAATAAAGGAGCCTATGTAATATGATAAAGGGTATAAACAGGCAGATAATTGAAATTAACGATACGGGAAATCATTATTACGAAAAGGCATTGCTTATAGTAAAGCCTGAGTTTGCGTCGGCACATCAGCAATTGCTTGAGCGCGAGGCTATGAAGCTGCTTAAAAGTATGGACGCACCGTCATATTACAAAAGGAAACGCAATACAGCGCTTAGGATTATCTTTGCCGCCGCGTTCGCGCTAATCGGCGGAGCTCTTGCCTATATTATGTTCAAATTCGGTGTTTTAAAATAGCCTAAATTAAATCCGCGTTCTCAAGCACAGCCGCTCCCCTGTCGTATCCAGAATCGGGAATGCCGTAGCCGCCGGTTATAGGGTCTCTGAAAAGCTCCGCCTTCGGAGGAACCGCCGTGAATGAAAAATACACCACTCCGAACAAAACGAGTGCGGCAAGAGCAAGCGGAAACCATTTTGCGGCCTTATCGCCAAGCTGATATACTCTGTATGACAGCCACTGCGCAAAAAAGCTTGCAAACACGGAAATAAATATATCAAAAATAAATGAGCTTGAACCGAATATTGCCATATAAGCATAGTGCAGAATTATTATTACCGCCGGAAAGCTGTAAAGCCCAAGAACCTTTGCTGTGACAAACGGCTTAAAGCTCGGCCGAAAGTACGCAAGCTCAATAATACTCCAAACAACATACGGTGCGACAAACAGCTTTATATGCTCCCAAACGCTTTCGTTTACGGAGCCGAACAAAACAGACAAAACGCTGCCGTCGCTGAAATCGTAAAAAAAGTGAAGCAAGGACGCAAACAAAAACGTAAATATTGCGCCTGCGATAAGAGAAAAAATTGATAAATTCCTTTTCAAACAGAACAACCCCCAAATATTTTTGTTAAATTATATTTATTTAAATGGGGCGAAATTACATTAAAAACAAAATTCGCAGGGCAATTCATCAAAAGTCATTCGCTTTAAAGCCTTAATCGCAGAAGGCGGTATCATCGTTATTGGTCTATAATCCTTACGCGCTGCGCTTATTAATTCAAAAATACACGAACAGATTAAATTTAAAATCCGCCTGTCCCAAAAGCCGTTGAGACAGGCGGATTTATTATTTTAATTATTAAATTATATCTCAATTATTTTATATCTATTCCGGCAATTATCTTCTGAATTGCTATACAGTCGGAAACATTTACACTGCTGTTTTTGTCCGTATCGGCTACATATTCTCTTACGTCGCTGTCGAGAGTTATAATATCCGCAATATCCTTTTGAAGCAATATTGCGTCGGCAATTGAAATATCGCCGTCTTTGTTTATATCTCCCCTTTGCACGTTTGCGACAATATTAATAGAGAAATTTCCTCCTATTTCGTCCTGCATAGAAGTATAATAGTCGCTCAGGCTGTAGGTTTTGCCTCCGCTTATAAAAAATGAGCGATCATCAGCCGTTCTCGGAAGAAAAATATACTTGAGCCCATACTGCGTCATCCACTCGCAGCAGCCAAAGGATGCCTTTTCATCCGCTTTTATCCTTACGCCTATCGCGCCGCATTCATCCGGCACCTTGAAATCGTCAATCGGTATATTTATTAACCCCGAATACTCAATATTTCCCGAAGCAAGCCTTGTCCAAGCGGCTTTATCGTTTACCGGCTTTCCTCCCGAAACGGGAATGTAATAAATCTCGTATTCCGAGCCGGCGTTTTCGCTGTCAAAGCTTAAGCTGTTTATAACAGGCATAGTCCTTGAAAAATCAAACACGTTTATAAAGGTCACGTCATAGGGATCCTCAACATACGTTTCGTCAAAGCTCATATCATACATAGAGCCGAATTGGTCTATATTGAGCATATAATTGCAGCTGTGCTTTTTAATTATGCTTTCAACTGCATATGAATCTCCGTATTTTAAGGAGGAAATATATTTATCCTCATATGATACCCAAATATAGTCGAAATTTTCAGCTCCTGCACCCCATGAATTTTTGATAAGCCATGCTCCGTCGCTTTGTGGCATACAATTTTTTGAAAAGCTGTCCCTTGAGTAATTGTCGTCCCAACCGACTATAATAACAGCATGTCCCGACTGACCTATCTGTTCGTCGGTTACCTCGTCATTGCAGCAGTAGGCGTTGGTTTGTTTGTTAAGGTATTCATAGCTCACATAAAACGACGTGGCTACCGCGCCGCAGTCCATCACCGCACGCTTTATCTCGTTCGGATCTTCCTGCGATAACCGCTTTACGGAGCCTGCGTAAAACATCGGCTCCGGCACATCAAGCTCTTCAAAGCTTTCTTTGTCGCTGCTCATATAAGGAAGCTCGCTTTCCTTAATAACGCCTCCGTAAGACAGTATATTGACTCCGGCAGAAAGAATCGCACCGTCGGTCTCTCTGTTTCTCAGCCAGCCGTTCCCGTCATCTCTTGTAGACGCCCAATAATTAAAATATTCTTCTGACAAATCATATTCACCGTAGCCGTTTTTGAGCAATGCGCTTTCCATGGCGCCGGCTGCCGAAAATATAGTGCAGGTGTTCATATCGCCCTGGTCCTTGACCGGCGTTACAAATCCCTCTTCAACACTGCTGTAAGCCTCGGGCAAGTCGAAGCCGTCGCTATTTGATACGGCAATAGGCTTTTGTTCGTCCTTTCCGTAATCGGCGATAGTCGAGCCGCCTACAATAAAGCGCTTATCCTTTGCGCCGCCGTCGGCGGCAGCCGTCGTTGTAAACGGACATATTATTATTGCTGCCGTAAGCAGAGCAGAAATTAACCTTTTCACACATACCTCTCCTTTTTTAATCGCAGTCCTTTATTAAGCCCTTCAAACCACGTTTACTTTAAGCTTATTTTAGCATAATAATCATACAAAAGTAAATAAGGAAGTGTTAATTTTGCAGATAAGAACAGACCTTGCAATGGAGGCGAGAGAGCTTGCCGGAAACGACAGCTCAGGCATAGAGGTGGACAGGAAGGACTACGGTGAAATAACGATGTCCTCGCTCATTATAAAGACGGATGAGGCGGCTAAAAATATAGGAAAGGATATGGGCAGCTATATAACGGCAGAGATGAAAACCCTGACGGATGATTTTAAGGACGCTGACAAAAGGCTTGAAATAATCGCAAAGGAGATAAGAAAGCTTTTGCCCGACAAGGGGCTTGTTCTTGTTGCGGGACTCGGAAACGAGAACATCACCCCGGACGCACTCGGCCCTAAATCTGCAAGGAGAATACTTGCGACACGGCACATACAGGGCGATATTGCGCGCAGCACCGGGCTTGACAGGCTGAGAGCGGTCGCTGTGCTTGCAACGGGAGTTACAGGTCAAACGGGAATAGAAACAGGAGAGCTTATATTGAGCGTTTGCGAAAGGATAAAGCCTGCCGCAGTCGTCGTAATAGACGCCCTTGCCTCACGCCGGCTTGAAAGGCTCGGCTGCACGGTGCAGATAACCGACACCGGCATTTCACCGGGCGACGGAGTAGGAAATCACAGGGCGAAAATAAACCGAGACACCGTCGGCGTTCCCGTTATTTCAATAGGAATTCCCACGGTTGTTGACGCATTCACGCTTGCCGCCGATTTGCTGCTTGACAGCGACGATAATTCCGTTGAGCTTATAAAGCGCAGCGTATATCCGAACGGCAGAAAAATGGTTGTTACTCCGGGCGAGATAGACCTGCTTGTCGAAAGAGGCGCAAAGCTTATATCAATGGCTGTGAACACCGCGCTTCAGCCGTCGCTGAAGCCCTCCGATCTTTTATCGCTTGTGCGTTAGTCATAGGACGTGCCGTATGTCGCATAATTATTGTCAAGAAGAAAAAAGAGGTTGTTGTGCGATGAATAAGGATAAGGGGAGAAAAACTGCCGCTATGCTTATGGCAGCGGCAGTTTTTGTTTTTTCGGCGTATTGTACCTTAAGCCGCTTTACAGAGCTTTTGCCGAACAGAGAAAGCATATGTATGGCGGCGGCAGGTCTTGCTATGCCTGCCGCGGAAAAGGACGGCTCAGCCGGCGGCGAAGCTGAGGCAAGCAGGAACAAAAGCGAGGTTATTACGCAGCCGTCCGAGCAGCAACCGGCAACGGAGGCGGAAACGCAAGGCGAGAGCAAGGCTAAAGCAAATATAAAGGAATACGGCGGCGAGGCGTACCCCGTAATAGAAAATCACTACGGCGAGGCAGGAGAAATAACTATTAAGAACACAACGGATTTCGATATTGACATCGACAGCGAGCTTGCCTCTCCGCTCGGCTTCGAGGTGGAGGACACAGACGAACCGCAGGTGCTTATAGTACATACGCATTCCTGCGAGGCTTATCTTCAGCAGGATAACGGCGTTTATTATTCCGAGTATACGGGGCGCAGCACGGACGACGGCGAAAACATCACCTCCGCCGGCAAGGCAATGGCTGACAGCCTGACCGAAAACGGCATAAAGGCGCTTCATTCGTCCGTTCATCACGACGACCCAAGCTATAACGGCTCTTACTACAGAAGCGCTCAGACAATATACGACTATCTTGAAAAATATCCGTCAATAAAGGTTATAATAGACTTTCACCGTGATTCGCTCGGCTACGGCGGCGAGGACGGAAAAATAAAGCCCGTGTTTGAGGTTGACGGCAAAAAGGCGGCTCAGGTTATGATAATGAGCGGCTATGACCCAAACGGCGAATACGATTTTGAAGGCTGGGAGGAAAATCTGCGTCTTGCCCTCAGAATACAGAACAAAGCCGAGCAGATGTATCCGGGAATGACAAGACCTCTTTATTTCGGCGACTTTGTATATAATATGAGTATAAACTCCGGCTCTCTGCTTATTGAGGTCGGCACAGAGGTAAATACTCTTGACGAGGCAAGATATACGGGAAAGCTGCTCGGTAAGGTGCTTGCCGAGGTGCTCAAGGATGAAATGTAGAGAATAGCACGGCAAATCAATTTATAAATCAATTATTAAATTTTTGTATCTCTATAGACAACCTGCCCTCTTACGGATATAATCTTAATTAACGAATCATATCTTTAAGGATTCAGGGTGGTGACTGTGTTGAAGCTTAAAGGCGTGCTTGCCGCTTTATGCGGCGTTGTGATTGCTTTTTCGTCTGCTTCCGCCGCGCTTGCGGCGCCATATGACGATTATTTTAACAGCGTAAACAGCTGGGTCAGCAGTACGGTTGACGATATTATAGGCGGCGCGTCCGGCGAAATTCAGGACGAGCAGGGCAGCGGGGATTACGGCGGCGACAGCAGCGACGGTTATTACGGGGACAGCGGCAGCGAGGACTACGGCAACGAGAGCGAGGACGCGACCTACGAGCCGGAAAGCGACTATTACGACGAGCCCGCCGAGGCGCCGACCGAGCCTGAGACCGAGCCCGAAACAGCGCAGGAAAACTCACAGGACGACGGCGGCTGGTTCGACTGGTTTGCCGTTTCGCAGGATGAAACAGAGCCGGAGACCGAAACCGCTTTAGAGAGCGAATCGGGCACTTCGACAGGAACGACGGAATATGTAGGATACGGATTTATAATGTGGATAGTTATTATTGTGGGCGTGATACTTACCATAACAATAATCACAAATACGCATTTGCGTAAAAAATCCTGATAAAACGGAGTGACAGAAATGAAGAAAGACGCTATTTTTCACATTGCGAGAGATAATATGTGTTATCAGTTTGATTCAGACTATATATGTATAGGCATTATGACCGGCAAGGACATAAAAAGCGTAGAGCTGAAATGGGGCGACCCGTTTGACGGCGGAATAATGGGCGGTCTGGAGTCTTGGAGCGGAAAAACCGAGCCGATGTGCGAAAGGCGCGAGCTTAAAAATCATCTTTGGTGGTCGGTTAAAATAAAGCCGAAATACAAAAGGTGTAAATATTACTTTGTTATTTCCGACGGCACCGAGCGCCTTTGTCTGCTTGAGGACGGCTTTTATCAGGAAGGCAAAATGGGTGTTCCCGGCAGGAGAATGCAGTATTTTTTCTTTCCGTGGATGAACAGCGCGGATTTGTTCGTTACTCCCGACTGGGTCAGGGACGCTGTTTGGTATCAGATATTCCCCGACAGGTTTGCCCGTTCAGGCGGCTATGAAAAAGGTCTGAAGCCTTGGAAAAGCGAAAAGCTCAGCGGATTTAAATTCAACAACCGCTACGGCGGAAATCTCAAGGGTATAACAAGCCGTCTTGAATATCTGAAGGAGCTTGGCATAACGGCAATTTATCTTAATCCGATATTCCAATCCACAACTGACCATAAATATAACGTGGATGATTATTATGAGATAGACAAGAGCCTCGGTACGAAATCGGATTTTAAAGAGCTTTGCGACAAGGCGCACTCGCTGGGCATAAGGATAATGCTTGATATGGTGTTCAATCACTGCGGCGTTCTCTTTAAGCCTTTTGCGGACGTTGTGGAAAAGGGAGAGAGCTCAAGGTATAAGGATTGGTTTATGATAAACAAATTCCCCGTTACGCTTGGCAGAAATACAAGAGACGGCAGATATTATTCCTTTGCCTTTGCGCAGTATATGCCAAAGCTTAACACGAATAATCCCGAGGTAATGGATTATCTTGCAGGCGTCTGCGAATATTGGACAGGCAGCTTCGGTGTTGACGGGCTCCGCTTTGACGTTGCAAACGAGGTCTCACACAAATTTTTAAAGCTCCTGCGTGACAGGGTAAAGGCGATAAATCCCGATATTTATCTTCTTGCCGAGGTCTGGCACGATTCAAACCCGTGGCTTGGCGGAGATGAGTTTGACGCCGTAATGAATTATCCTCTGACCGAAACGATGTCTGATTTCTGGCTTGATGAAAGCGTCACCTCAAAGCAGCTTGAACAGGGGCTGAACCGCTGCTTAACGATGTATCCCGAACAGGCGGTGCGGGTAATGTTCAATCTGCTTGATTCACACGATACCGAAAGGCTTTATTACAGGTGCAAGCACAACGAGAACGCGTTTTTCCAGCATCTTACTCTTTTGTTCACGCTTTGCGGCAGTCCGTGTATTTATTACGGAACAGAGATCATGATGGACGGCGGGCCCGATCCCGATTGCAGGCGCTGTATGCCGTGGGACGAGCTTGACGGAGGAAAATACGACGATATAATATCTCAGGTAAAGACGCTTATAAGAATAAGAAAGGAAAATCCTGAGCTTAGGGCGTATGACATTGAATTTTTAAACAACGGCGACAACAGAATGTTTAAATTCATAAAGGCAGGCAAGCTGCTTGTCGCGATAAACGCCGACAAGGAGCCTATGCCGCTTGACGGATATAAGGAAATACTGTTTTCAAGGGGCATTGACGGCGACAAGCTTTTAAGCGGAGGCTGCGCCGTTTGCAGGCTGTGAATTATTAATCAGTCACACCGCCGTATTCGCAGGCAGACAAAGGCGCTCTTCAAAAATTAATTTGTTTTTATGCAAAAAATGCTTGCATTCTACGGCTAAATCTGTTATTATAATCAATGTTGCATTATAAAAACGAACTTTCCATAAATATCAAGGAGGTGCAGACACATGGCAAAATGTGAAATTTGCGGTAAGGGTGTTTCTTTCGGCATCAAGGTTTCCCACTCACACAAGCGTTCAAACAGAGCATGGAAGCCAAATGTGCAGCGTGTAAGAGCTATAGTTGACGGAACGCCAAAGCGTATAAACGCTTGCACCCGCTGCCTGCGTTCAGGTAAGGTAACAAGAGCCGTTTAATTAAATTTGACTGACATTTAGGAGCCTTGAGGCTCCTTTTTGTTTTTCATATGTTTTATTAATCTTGATAAAATGTTGCTAATTGTCGGTTTTTCTGTTGACCTTGAGTTAAGCTTTATTTATAATAAAAGTGTATATATGAAAATTTGAGGCGTGTTTGGGGAAACTATTTATTAAGCCTTTGATTATTAAATCGGCACAAGGAACCCCCTGCGCCCTATGCCGAAGGTATATACGTTTACCCCTGAAAGGAATGAAGCTTTAAAATGAAAAAAGCCGCAATAATTATTTCGGTCGTTGTTGTGATTCTTGTCGGCGGAATTGTCTGTCTTGTGTGTCTTGACCCGTCAATAAGGGCGGAGCTCGCGTTTTTCAAAACGCAGGAAACTCAGGCTGAAACACAGCCGACAAAGCCGATTGAAACACAGCCGCCGAAAATAAAGACGCTTACGGTAAGCGGAAAGGACAAGCTTGACCGCGGCGACAGCACAGAGCTTTCTGTAAAATACACGCCTGAAAACGCGCCAATTCCAAATTTAAGCTGGCACAGCTCCGACGACAGCGTAGCCTCCGTTGACAACAAGGGACTTGTAAAAGCCGTTGCTATGGGCGAATGCGAGATAACGGCGTCGGTTGCGGATTCCGATGTAAAGTCCGTGCTGAAAATAAAGGTAACCGATAAATACCTTGAAAAGGTAAACGAGCTTAACAACTATTTGATAAAAATTCCCGACAGCCGCCTTGAGCCTGCCGGAGGAAGCTCCACTGTTATGCTGTCGCTTGAGGGAGCGTCAATTGACGATTTTAACGCCGACGGCAAGCCTGAGCTTTTGCTCAGACTTAAAAGCGCGTCGGGCTTCGTCTTTTCACAGCTTGCCGTTCTTGATAATGCCGGCAATGCCCGTGAAATAAAAAGCTTTGATTCGTACACAGACGTGTTTGAAAAAAAATATTCAAGCTACGACGAGGAATTTTTGATAAACGATAAAAAAGATATTCTGATAAAGGCAACTGCAATCAAAAATGACCCTGATAAAAAAACAAGGACAAGAAACGTAACCGTCACAGTATATTCGCCGGACGGAGAAAGCACATTACGCAAATTTGAGGATATTTATAAATATAAGGATTCCGAGCTTAAAACCGTAGACAAGGGCGATTTTAAAATCGACGCCGAAAAAGCCGAGGAGGCTTATTATATTGCCGAGCTGTCGGCGATGACTAAGGGCTGCCGTGAGCTCAAGGGCGATATAAAAAGCAGGAACGAAACGGTAACCATGGGAAAATTCGTAAAGCTGGAGCCCGTGTGCAAGCTTGATTCTGCATATATGAATAAAATAGAGTGGAAATGCGACAAGCCGGAAATTGCAAAGATAAACGAAAGCGGCGTTGTAACCGGCGTTCGCTCCGGCTCGTGCGTAGTAACGGGAACTCTTAACGGGCTTGATTCAGCCGTTGCGAGAGCCGTTATAAACGTGCGCGAAAGCTCCGCCATGCTCTCAAAGTATTTGAGAGAGGTCAAGGGCAAGGCGGTCACGGCGGAAAACGGCCTGAGCCTCAGCTTTAAGGGCTCGATGACGGCGGACGTTGACGACGACGGAACAAAGGAGCTTCTGCTGTATTATAAGAACGGCGCAAGCGTGCAGCTTGACGTGTGCAAGGAGAAAAATTCAAAAATCGAGCGCACCACCGCGTTTTCAGACTCAAAAAACAGCGGCGACGTTGATATTGAGGTCTTTGTAAACAACGCAAACGACAAAATCGTAATAAGCGAAAACAACTATATTTATACGGCTCACGGAACATTAAAATTTGCATTTTACGAGTATGAAAACGGGAAATACAAAAAGCGCAGCAGCGATTATCAGGTAGTCTACGGCTCCGAACCATCAAACGGCAGCTCGTCCTCAGACGGCGGCTCTTCAAGCAGCGGCTCAGAAAATCTTTATTATCAGGACGGAAACAAGATAACCAAGGCTGAATTTGAAAGGCAGACAGGTCATTACAGCAAATATATGGGCTTCACGGCATGACGCTTAAGCCCTGAAAAGGAGAAAACGGTATGGATAAAATAAAACAGATTTTTACAATTTTGTCCTTTGTCGGAGCATTCTTCGCCGGTGTTTTTATGGCTATAAAAACAAAAAAGGCCGAGGGCATGACAAACATCGGCTCAATTGCGACCGAAACGACAAGAATGCTTTGCCGAACGCCTACAATGCGCAACGGAGGACTTGTTCAGTATGGCAGAAAAGAATCGCTAAAGCCGTCAAAATGGAAAACCCCCAAGGGCTATACGCTGAAAAAATATAATATCGGCGCAAACATTCCTGCCGAGCTTCTCATAAACAACAACAGCGAGCACAAGGAGCGCGTAATTTACCAAATACACGGCGGAGCCTTTCTTATGAAATTCAACGACTGCTACAGAGGCGTTGCAGTCAAGCTTTCAAAGCTAAGCGCAGGCGCGTCGGTATTTTCAATAGATTACAGGATAGCTCCCGAACACAAGCATCCCTCTGCGCTTGAGGATGCAATTGCCGGATGGGAGTGGCTGTTGAGCAAGGGCTATAAGCCTGAAAATATTATTCTTTTCGGCGACAGCGCCGGAGCAAATCTGTCAATAGCTCTTACGGAAATGCTGATAGAGCAGGGCAAGCCGTGTGCAAACTCCATAGTTTGTATGTCGCCGTGGTGTGATCTTGCAGGCGAGGGCGACGCCTTTACATATAATATTTATAACGACCCTATGTTCGGCAGAAAAAAAGGCGCGCTCGACGGCAGTTATATCGACAATCCCGATTTCATACTTTCATATGTCGGCAACAACGACCCTCACGACAAATATTTAAGCCCTATTCACTGCGACTTTAAGGATTTTCCGCCTATGCTGATACAGGTTGGAACGTATGAGGTTCTTGAAAGCGACGCTATTACGATTTATGAAAAGATGAAAAAGCAAGGTAACCGCGCAATACTTACAAGATACCCCGGAATGTTCCATATGTTTCAAATGATAGGCGATATTATCCCGGAGGCTAAAAATTCCTGGGCAGAAATCGGCGGATTTCTCCGCAGGCAGTATAACGACGAGCTGTTTCAGTAAAAATCTTAAAAATAAGATTTTATTTCAACGGGAAACGGGCGTTTACGGTGGAGCGTCAGCTTCCTCGTTTAAAAGCAAACTATAAAGTAGCAGTGTTGCCGGCGCAAGTCGGCAACGCCGCTATATGTAAAAACTTATCAAAAAATAGGCTTATCGACAAACTCAAGCGTTTGCGCTTAAGGCGGCAAACGCTTTTTTTATATACTACCCCTATTTATATGCGGATTGTCAAGCGTTCTTTAAGCCCTGCGCCTGATTAAAACTATATTACAATATTGTAAAATTCTCAGTGTTCAATTTCAGTTCATAGAATTATTGTTTTTTTATGCTATAATCATTTATACATTTTGGATAAATTCTTTGATAACGGAGGCAAATTATGAGAGATAATAAAGAAATGCTGCGTGATTTCATAAAAACGGGCACGGAAAAATATGTAGAAAACGATAAAATCGACCCGGAGCTCTTTAACGAGCTTAACGTAAAGCGAGGACTAAGAGATAAAAACGGAGTCGGCGTGCTTGCAGGACTTACAACGGTTTCATCGGTAATCTCCTCAAAAGAGGTTGACGGACAAAAGATCCCCTGCGACGGCGAGCTTGATTTCAGAGGCTATAATATTTTTGACCTTGTAAACGGCGCGACGTCCGAGCGTCGCTTTGGCTTTGAGGAGGCAAGCTATCTTCTTCTTTTCGGCGAGCTGCCCGACATAAAAACACTTGAAAGCTTTAATCATATTCTTGGCGCGTTCAGACGTCTGCCGACTAATTTTGTAAGAGACGTAATTATGAAGGCGCCGAGCAGCGATATTATGAACTCGCTGACAAGAAGCATTTTAACGCTTGCGTCGTATGACACAAAGGCGACAGATACATCAAGGGAAAATGTGCTGTTCCAGTGTATGCGCCTTATTGCCGAAATGCCAATGCTCGCAGTTTACGCTTATCACGCATACAACCACTATGAGCGCGACGACAGTATGTATATCCACCGCCCCGACCCTAAGCTTTCAACTGCCGAAAATATTCTTAGAATGCTGCGTCCCGATATGCAGTACACGGAGCTTGAGGCTAAGGTGCTTGACATAGCGCTGATGCTGCATATGGAGCACGGCGGAGGAAACAACTCCACGTTTACCACACATGTCGTTACGTCATCCGGCTCGGATACATATTCCGTAATGGCGGCGGCCCTTTCATCGCTTAAGGGGCCAAAGCACGGCGGAGCCAATATAAAGGTTATCGAGATGATGGACGATTTAAAGAAAAACGTAAAGGACACAAAGGACGAGGAAGAAGTAAAGGCCTACCTCAAAAGGCTGCTCAACAAGCAGGAGTTTGACAAGAAGGGACTTATTTACGGTATGGGTCATGCCGTTTACTCGCTGTCGGATCCGAGAGAGCGTGTTCTCAAGGGCTTTGTAGAGGGGCTTGCGGAGGAAAAGGGCAGACAGGACGATTTTTCTCTGTATGCGCTTGTGGAGCGCCTTGCGCCTGAGGTTATAGCCGAGGAACGCAGGATATACAAGGGAGTATGCCCGAACGTCGATTTTTACAGCGGTTTTGTTTACAGTATGCTTAACATACCGAACGAGCTTTACACGCCGATTTTCGCAATAGCAAGAATCGTCGGCTGGAGCGCTCACCGTATGGAGGAGCTTGTAAATGTTGACAAAATAATCAGACCGGCTTATAAAAGCGTTGCTGAAAAGAGAGAGTATAAGCCGATAAGCGAAAGGTAAAATTTAAGCTGCTCTGCGAATACAGAGCAGCCTTTTTCATATTAAAAAATATATATTTAATATTGCCGGTGAAAAGCAAAGCTTTAAAATTAATTTTAGTTTTGCGCCTTTTAACCGCAGGCAGACTATGACCGCAGCATTACCGCCTTGCGCCGGCAATGCTGCTGCTTTAAAATTGGATTTTAAACGGGGGAGCTGTCGCTCCCCCGTAAACCCCCACTTGCTCACTCAAAAATTATATTTATTTTAAACCGCTTTACGGGCATAAAAGCTTAATTAAGCAAAATTCCTTGGTGCGAGAATGATGAGGTGCAGGAGAAGCGAAGCTTCTCCTGCAAAAAATAAACACTTAAGTAACAGTCCCGCTGCGCAGCAGTGCTGACTGCGGTTCAAGGATTGCATAAGATAAAAAAATAGTTTTTAACCGCAGGCAGACCGCCTTGCGGCGACCTGCCTGCTGCTTTAATATTATGTTATATTAACGGGGGAGCTGACGCTCCCCCGTAAACCCCCACCTGCTCGTAGCAAAATTTATTTAATTTTAAATTCTTGCCGCTGTCTGCAAAATATTGCAATCAAATAAGATTTTTATTAATCGCCGCTTGAAGCCTCGCTTACGGCTTTCATCTTGCCCTGAACGTCCGTTTCGTAATCGCCCTTTAGCAGTATCTGAGAAATCGGGACTATCTTGTATCCCTCGCTTTTTATCATCTCTATTATCATCGGCAACGCCTCCGGCGTGTTTTCGGCACCGTTGTGCATAAGTATGATGCTTCCGGGGCAGAGCTTACTCTTTATTCTTTCAACCATAGCCTGCGGCGAGGGATTTTTCCAGTCGAGACTGTCAATACTCCACTGTACGCAATACATATCAAGTCCGTTTGTCGAGTCAACTACAGCATTGTTATAATCGCCGTATGGCGGTCTGAACAGGGTCGGGCATTTGCCCGTTATCTCCTCTATCTTTCTATTGCAGCTTTCAAGCTCATCCTCTATTCCGCTGCCGTCAAGCTGCGGAAGATGCGCATGGGTGTTTGAGTGATTGCCTATATCGTGGCCTGCCTCGCTTATCGCCCTAACATCGTCGGGGTATTTATCCACCCATTGACCTACAAGAAAAAACGTCGACTTCACCTTGTATTTGTCAAGTATATCAAGCAGCGTGCCGGTCTGTTCGTTGCCCCATGCCGCGTCAAATGAAATACTGACGACCTTTTCTTTTCTGTCAACGGAATATATAGGCACCTTCTTCTCTTCTGTCGACGCCTCAACCGCGCGCCCGTAGCTGCCAAGCGATACGATAAGCGTCAACACAGCCGTTAAGGCGCAGCACGCCATCACAATCAATTTGTGTTTTGTAAGTATCATCAGCTTCATTTCAAAACCCCTCCCGATTATTTTATATGCCTGCCGAGAGGATATTATGACGGATATTTCTCTGAGCGAAACGGCAATCAAGGGCAGAATGACAGAAATTCGCGCTCAATCCGATTTTGGGCAAAAAAAAACGACCGCCCTATTGGACGGTAGCTTTTATGTGTTGGCATCTCCCTATTTTCCCGGGCCGTCTCCAGCCAAGTATCTTCGGCACCGCTGAGCTTAACTTCTGTGTTCGGTATGGGAACAGGTGGACCCTCAGTGTCATCAACACCAACTCTATTATGTCGCTTTTCTTAACGACTTGTCTATTATATCACGGGAATTTTTAAAATGCAAGCATTTTTTAAAAAAATTTTTATTTTTTAGTTTTTTGCAGATGGACTTGAAAAAATGATGAAAGCAAATATTATTTGACTTAATGACATAAAAATTGTAAAATAATAAAATAAGCGTTATTTTAAATAAAAGCAAGCCTTTAAAGGCTTGCTTGATAAGTCCCAAGGCGATTGCGGCCGTTAATATTAAGCCTTGCTCCTCAAGGCTTCGGCGGGGATTATATATTTGATTTCTTAAGAGGGATAATATGACCGAATCAGAAAAATGCGCACTAAGACTTTCGTCGCTTTCAATATATAAGGGCGTGCTTGAGCGGAGCGTGCCAAAAGCGTACTTTGAGCTTCTTTGCAGCCTAAGCTGTGAGCCTCTGAGCTTTTTAGCCAAATGGGGCAGCTTTTTTGAGCTCCTGTGCGACAGAGGATGTCAGGACAGCCTTTGCACATATATAACCAAGGCTGCGCTTTATGACGAAAACAGTTTTTCAAAGGCGGCGGCAAGAGGAGAGCATATGAGCCTGCCCGAGAGCATAAAATCAGCAGTAAGGCGCGATATAGAAATAATCGCGCAGGCGGCGACGCTGCCGCCGAAGCAGATCCTTGCGGATTATAAATATATAGACGAAATAAAGGATATAGCCTCATCCCTGCCGCTTTGGAGCGGCGGAGAGCCTTTGCCGCAGCTTAAGGATACCGAACGCGCTTTCGAGAGCTCGGCGGAGTTTTACCGCAAAAACGGATGCGGAATGTTCGCGCGCTACAAGGCGTTTATATGGCGCGACGGAACAATAAATCCCGTATTGCATCCTGACAGCATAACCCTTGATGATTTAAAGGGATACAGCCACGCAAGAAATCTTGTTATAAACAATACCAAGGCGTTTTTAAACGGACACAGCGCAAACAACTGTCTGCTTTACGGCGACAAGGGAACAGGAAAATCCTCGACCGTCAAGGCGATACTTAACGAATACTGCACTCAGGGACTAAGGGTAGTAGAGATGCCAAAGGAAAGACTTTGCGATTTTCCCCTTTTGATAGACAAAATTGCTATGGTGCCAATGAGGTTTATTTTATATATAGACGACCTTTCATTTCAAAAGCAGGACGACAGCTACGCTTCGCTTAAAGCGGTGCTTGAGGGCGGACTTGCGGCAAGGCCGGAAAATACGCTGATTTACGCAACGTCAAACAGGCGGCACATAGTAAGGGAGACCTTTGCCGACAGAGAAGGCGGAGAGCTTCACCGCAACGACCAAATGCAGGAAAGTCTTTCGCTTGCGGACAGGTTTGGCCTTTCGGTTAATTTCTCGGCTCCAAGCAAGCAGGACTACCTTGATATAGTTGCCGCTATAGCCGATCAAAAGGGCGTCGGTATGGAGCGGCAAGAGCTGTTTAAAAGAGCTGAAACATGGGCGATTGAAAGAGGCGGCCGCTCGGCGCGCTGTGCAAGACAGTTTATTGATTCGCTTTTTGTACCAAAAAACGACTATGAATTTGAGGAGGAAGAATAATGAAAAGGTTTATGGCGCTGCTGTGCGCGGCAATAATGCTTGTTCCGCTTTCAGGCTGCGTTGGAAATTCAGATTCGGAGTTTCCTGTGACGGTCGGGCATACAAAAATAAATAACGCAATAAACGATGCCGTTGTTTTATCCGATAACGCCGCGGATATTATAATTGAGATGGGCTATGAATCAAGAATCGACGGCAGAAGCGACGAGTGCACACAGAAAAAAATCAGCAAAATCGACAGCGTTGGCGGAAGAGATGAGCCAAACACCGAAAAGATAATAGAGATGTCGCCTCAAATAGTCATAGCGGACGAAACGCTCCCGGATAAAACGGTTAAAAAGCTTGAAAGCAATGATATACCTGTGCTTTGCTTTGATTCTCCCTCCACCGTTAAGGAGCTTGAGCTTATGTATAAAACCCTCGGCATACTCTTCGGCGGAAGAGTCACGGGCGCAAAGCTTGGCGAGGATAATTACACAAAGCTTTACGGCAAGCTTGATAAAAACGTAAAATCCCTGCCGGATATTATAAAGCCAAAGACTGTTTGCTATCTGTTTGACTATAAAGGAAAAACAGTTACCGGCGATATGCTCGGAAATATAATATTTTTGAGCTCAGGCGCAACAAATATAGCCTCGGCAATGACAGGCGGTCAAATTGACGTAAGCGCAATAAAGGAGAAAAATCCGCAGTACATATTCTGTGATACGGGAATGAAGAAGATGATTGCAAAGAATACGAGCTTTAAAAATCTTCTTGCAGTAAAAAACAACAGAATTGTAGAAATACCTGCCGAAAGCTTTTCAAGAGGCGGGGTAAGCATTCTTGACGCTGTAAAAACAGTCACCGAAACTCTTTACCCCGACGGCAAGGCAGGCTCTGTTGCCGAGAATTACGGAATAAAATATGATAAGGATATTTTCCTTACAATAGGCAACGGCGCGGATTCAAAGGAAAACGACGTTGACGGCTACAGAGAAACGATACTGATAATTCAGCAACGCCTTGACGACCTCGGATATTGGCCCTTGAACGAAACAACCGGCTACTACGGAGAAACGACCGCGGTTGCCGTAAGCGAATTTCAAAGTGCGAACGGTCTGAAAACAACGACCGGCGAGACCAACAAAAAAACGCTTGATAAAATGTTCTCAGACGACGCCGTGCCAAGGAGCGAGCCTGTTGATAAGCAGTCGGCAGAAGACAGCGATTCATATTCGGAAGACTATTACGACGAAGGGTATTATGACGACAGCTATTATTACGGCGAATATTATTAACGGACATACCGCAAAGGCTAAGCGTAATATTACAGCTTGCATAAAAATAGGACGGAGAGCGATTTCTCCGTCCTTTTGTATGTCTAAAAGGCGTTTTCCTATGTAATCCCCGAAGCGCGGTCAACGCCTCTTAAAATTTTATTTTTTAGGAGCGAGGCATCTCCCATAGCCCTGCATTCCCTCACAAAATTATTTAATCAGGCTTTTATAATCGAAAATAATTCTTTAAACAAGCAAGTGGGGGCTTACGATGGAGCGTCAGCTCCCCCGTGTAAAACTAAACCTTAAAGCATCGGCTTTAACGGCGACAGTCGGTAAAGCTGCGGTCGGCGGGAATTTTATCATAAACCGATTTATCGGCAAGCTTAAAGGACGGAGAGTAATATCTCCGTCCTTTTTATATCGGTTTTATTATTTTTAATAGTATCTTACAACCTCTATAACCTTGCCCAAAATAGCGCACGACGCAACAATAATAGGTTCAAACTCCGGGTTTTCCGGCTGAAGTCTGTAATGCCCGTTTTCCTTGTAAAAGCGCTTTACCGTCGCCTCGTCATCAATCAAAGCGACTACTATTTCTCCGTTATCAGCCGTTTCTGTCTTGTGGACTACAACAATATCTCCGTCAAGAATTCCGGCGTTTATCATACTTTCGCCGTCGATTCTCAACGCGAAAAGCTCCCTGCCACGGCGAACCTCCTCGCTTACGGGAATATACCCCTCAATGTCCTCCACCGCAAGTATGGGAACTCCTGCCGTTACCCTGCCCATAATCGGAACGGGAGAGGTCGGAGCGCTGTTTGCAAGGCGTATTGTACGGTTAAGCTTTTCCTCCTTGTCGATAAACCCGAGATTTTTAAGCGTTTTTAAATGAGAATGAACAGTTGAGGTAGAACGCAGTCCGGTCGCCGCGCATATATCGCGCACGGACGGGGAAATTCCCGATTGCGCGCATTCGGTTATATACTTAAGTATTTTTTGCTGAGTCTGAGATAAAGGTTTCATAGCTTACCTCCAGATACCTGCATTATTTTGATTTTATTATATCAGGAAAAGCAAAAATAGTCAAACATTTGTTTTATTCCGTTTTTGATGTTCTGAAAACGAAACATCAATCCGGCTCTGATAAAAGGGCTTCGTGCGAAATGTCACGAAGCCCTTTAGACAACTCAAATTTTATTAAGATATTCCTCTCGGCTTATCGCCATTTCAATAACTCGCCATTCCTCGCCCTTAAAGCTCCATACACGTCCCTCGGACACGTCGTGAAAGCCTGCCGAGATGTAACACCTGTGCGCCTGCGGATTGTTGTTGAACACGCCGATAGTCACCTTGCTTGCTCCGTAAATCCTGAAGGCGTACCGAAGCGCAAGCCTTATCATTTCGGTTCCGTATCCGCTGCCTCGTTTTTTGTTGTCAACAACAACAAAGCCGATTCTAAGCGTCTGTCGATCGCCGTTGACATATCTTAGTATAAAATGCCCGACTATCCCGTTTTCGTCGCAGGCGGTCATAGGGTAAAAATTATCAGCCTCGGCGCAATCGCCGTTGCAGTCTATATATTTGCGGTTCATCTCCTCGTCCGATAACGGGTAAGTGTCAAATCTGTCGGACGACCATTTTCTGAATACGGTTTCGTTCTCAAACCAGCCTGTAATTGTTTTTGCGTCGTCCTTTTTATATTGTCTGAGATAGAGCATTTTCCATTCTCCTAAATTATCACTTAAAATATTTCACTCCGCTCTCAAACAGCTTCTGATCCTTTTCAAACGGCACGTTTGCATAAAGGTTTTCACCCTTTCTTTCGGAGTGACCCATCTTGCCGAGGATCCTGCCGTCGGGACTTGTTATTCCCTCTATTGCGCAAACGGAGCCGTTCAGGTTCCAGCAAATATCATCGCTCGGATTTCCGTTAAGGTCAACATACTGCGTCGCTATCTGTCCGTTTTCAGAAAGCGCTCTTACGGTCTGCTCGTCGGCAACAAAGCGACCCTCGCCGTGAGATACCGGAACGGCGAAAACGTCTCCCGCATTCACGCCCGAAAGCCACGGTGATTTAACAGACGTGACCCTTGTGTAAGCCATATGAGAAATATGCCTGCCGATTGTGTTAAAGGTTAGCGTCGGAGCGCTCGGCTCAATATCCGTTATTTTTCCAAACGGAACAAGTCCGAGCTTTATTAGCGCCTGAAATCCGTTGCAAATGCCAAGCATAAGTCCGTCGCGAGCTTCAAGAAGATCCGTTACAGCCTGCGCTATCCTCGGATTGCGGAAGGTTGTGGCTATGAATTTACCTGAGCCTGCCGGTTCGTCGCCGCCGCTGAAGCCGCCGGGCAGCATTATTATCTGCGCGCGCCTTATCATCCTTTCCATTTCATCAATGGTTTTTTCTATATCAGCCGGCTTGAGATTTTTTACAATAAGCAGCTCCGGCTTTGCCCCTGCCTTTTCAAACGCCCTCGCCGTGTCAACTTCACAGTTTGTTCCGGGGAATACGGGTATAAATACGGTCGGCGCCGCCGCCTTTATTGCGGGAGCTGACGTGCTTCGCTTAGTATATAGCGGTGCGTCAACAGTAATTTTCGGGCAGTCGGCCTTTGTCGGAAATACCTTTTCAAGCTTTTCCGTCCACGCGGCTATAAGCTCGTCAATATCAAATTTGGCGGAAATTATGTCAATAACGGGTTCGTCCGTTACCGTTCCAAGGTTATAATACAGGAAGCCCTCCGCCTCGTCGTTATCTGCCATTTCAAGAATAAGCGAGCCGCTTAAGGGTGCGAACAGCTCCTGCGCCGTCAACTCGTGGTCAAGCTTAAAGCCAAGCTTGTTTCCAAAGCACATTTTGCATATCTGCGCCGCTGCGCCGCCCTCTTTTACAACGCCTGCGCTCAGCACCCTGTTTTGCCGCATAAGCTCAAGCACACGGCTATACATTTCTTTTACCTTGTCCCATATAGGCATTGCCGTTTTATCGTCCTCCGGCAAAGGAACATAAATTACCCTTGAGCCCGGCTTTTTAAATTCAGACGAAATTGTCCTTGAAGCCTTTGTCATAGCGACCGCAAAGCTTACAAGCGTCGGGGGAACATCGAGCTGCTCAAACGAGCCGCTCATACTGTCCTTGCCGCCTATTGACGGAACGCCCATTTCTATTTGAGCCGTCATTGCGCCGAGCAATGCCGCCGCCGGCTTGCCCCAGCGCTCCGGCTTGTCATAAAGTCTTTCAAAGTATTCCTGAAACGTCAGTCTTGAGCTGAGCGGATCGGCGCCGATTGCAAGCAGCTTTGACATTGACTCAAGCACCGCGTATGCCGCGCCGTGGAACGGGCTCCAGCGTGACGTGCCGGGGATATATCCGAAGCTCATTGCGGTCGCGTCGTCCGTTTCGCCCTTTTCAAGCGGCAGCTTGGCAGCCATAGCCTCGGTCGGGGTAAGCTGATATTTGCCGCCGAACGGCATATTTACCGTAGCCGCTCCTATGCTTGAGTCGAATCTTTCAGCAAGTCCTATCTGCGAGCAGACCTCAAGGCGGCTAAGGTTTGCCTTGAACGCCTCCTCAACAGTCATATTTTCAAGAGCCTTCGGCACCCGGCTTCTGTATCTGTTGTTTTCATCGGGAGCTGTGATATACGCGCTCGCAACCTGAGTTACGCCGTTTGTATTCAGAAATTTTCGGCTCAGGCTTACTATAACGTCGCCGCGCCATTTCATAGTAAGTCTGGGATTTTCCGAAACAACCGCTACCGCCGTTGCCTCAAGGTTTTCCTCCGCCGACAGCGCAATAAATTTTTCAACGTCAGCCTTGTCCAGCACTACCGCCATTCTCTCCTGAGATTCCGAAATTGCAAGCTCTGTGCCGTCAAGTCCCTCATATTTCTTTGTGACCTTGTCAAGGTCAATGTCAAGTCCGTCCGCAAGCTCGCCTATTGCAACGCAAACGCCGCCCGCACCGAAGTCGTTGCAGCGCTTTATCATATTCGCAACGGCTTTGTTTCTGAAAAGCCGCTGTATTTTTCTCTCTGTAGGCGGATTTCCCTTTTGAACCTCCGCTCCGCAGCTTTCAATAGACTGTTCGGTATGCGCCTTTGAAGAGCCTGTCGCGCCGCCGCAGCCGTCGCGCCCTGTAGCTCCTCCGAGCAAAACTATAACGTCGCCCGGCAGCGGAACCTCTCTTATTACATTTTCTTTCGGAGACGCTCCTATAACCGCTCCTATTTCCATTCTCTTTGCGGCATAGCCGGGGTCGTAAAGCTCTGTAACCTGACCGGTCGCAAGTCCAATCTGGTTGCCGTATGAGCTGTAACCGGCAGCCGCGCCGGTCGTGATTTTTCTTGTCGGAAGCTTTCCGTGCATTGTGTCCTTAAACGGTATGGTCGGATCGCCGGAGCCCGTTACACGCATAGCCTGATATACATACGCTCTGCCGGAGAGCGGATCTCTTATCGCTCCGCCAAGACAGGTCGCCGCGCCGCCGAACGGCTCTATTTCGGTAGGGTGATTGTGCGTTTCGTTTTTAAACTGGACAAGCCACTTTTCCGTTTTGCCGTCAATCGTCACCGGAACCTCTATAGAACAGGCGTTTATTTCCTCGCTCTCGTCAAGATCCGGTATCATACCTCTTTTTTTAAGCAGCTTCATTCCGCAAAGCGCCATATCCATCAATGATACGTCCCTTGTTGAGTCTTTGCCGTATATTTCGTCCCTTGCCTCGTAATAAGCGCTGAGCGCGCTCTCTATCACACCTGTAAGAGCGCCCTTTTCTATTTCTATTTTTTCAAGCCTTGTCAGGAAGGTTGTGTGACGGCAATGGTCCGACCAATATGTATCAATAACTCTAAGCTCCGTAACGGTCGGATCGCGGTGCTCTTCGTTTTTGAAATAGTCGCGGCAGAATTTAAGATCGCTCAGCGTCATCGCAAAGCCCATTGAATTATAGTAATCCTGCATTTGCCCGTCGTCAAATTCTATAAAGCCGTCTATGCTCTTTACCTTTTCCGGCATTGTTACGGGAATGTCAAGACTTTCCGGCTTTTCCATTGAAGCAACTCTTGACTCAACGGGGTTTACAAGATATGCCTTAACCTTTTCAAAATCATCGTCGGTCATATCGCCGGAGAGGGCTATAACCTTAGCACTTAAAACCTTCGGTCTTTCCTGCTGGGTCAAAAGCTGGGCGCATTGTGCCGCGCTGTCGGCTCTTTGGTCATACTGACCGGGCAGATATTCGGTTGCGAACACCCTTGCTCCGTCGTCAAATGAAATTTCCTCTTTATATACGTTGTCCTGGTTCGGCTCAGAAAAAACCGTTTTTATCGCCTGCTCAAGCTGCTCGCTTGAAAGCCCGGAAATATCGTACCTGTTGAGCAGTCTTAAGCCGTTTATCTGCTTAAGACCGAGGTTGTGGCGAATATCCCAAAGAAGCTGCTTTGCCTCAACGTCAAAGCCCGGCTTTTTTTCCACAAAAACTCTGGTTACGTCTGACATATAATTACCCCCTGAATTTGTATGACTTTATTCTGTTATTTTATCATAGAACATATCGATTTACAATGTTATATCAGCGCGTTCAAAATATTTTTTGCTTTTTCTCCGTCATTGATTATCGCCTGCCGGAGCTCCTCAATGCCCGAAAACCTTTTTTCGGGTCTTATAAATTCAACAAGCTCTATTTTTGCGCTTTTGCCGTACAGACTGCCCATTTCCCCGTTTAATATCCATGTTTCGGAAAGCGGAAAATCGCTGCCTACCGTGGGCTTTACGCCTATATTTGTAACAGCCGGACGGCTTATTCCGTCTATAACCGCAACAGCGGCATAAACGCCGAATTTCGGCAGTATAAAATTTTTTGGGAACACCTGATTTATTGTCGGCGTAGTCATTTTCCTGCCAAGGCGGTTGCCGCGGCTTATTTTAAAGTTAAAGGAAAAGCGCCTGCCAAGCATTTTGTTTGCCCGCGAAACATCGCCCTGCTTAAGCATATTCCTTATCCTTGTTGAGCTTATTGGCTCGTTTTCAAATATCACAGGGGGAAGAGCGGACGCTCTTATTCCAACAGCCGAACAAAGAGAGCGCAGCGTTTTTTCGTCGCCGGCGCCAAGCCTGCCGAAATGATAATTAAAGCCGCAGTACACCGCAGCCGCCCCTGTTTTTTCCTTAAGCACATCTTTGACAAATTCTTCCGCGCTTAAATTCCTGACGCTTTCAAAATCAAGCTCATAGAGAATTTCAATCCCCAGCCGTTCAAGCATATCGTATCTGTCCTGCGCGGTCATCAGCCTTTCTATAGCCGCTCCCGTCAAAATTGAGCGCGGATTTTCACTGAATGTAATCATAGCAGGCGTAAGTCCGTTCTTTTTTTCCTCTGCGGCAGCCTTAATTACGCTTTGATGTCCCATGTGCAGTCCGTCGAAAAAGCCGAGCGCCGCCGAAACGCCGCAGATGAATTTAGGTTCGTTGAATATATGCATATTATTCCTTTGCTTCTTCCTTATTTTTCGACATTTCCTCGCCGTTCTTCGGGGCTGTGGTGAATATGCTGCGCACCTCGATTATAAAAGATATTATGCAAATTATTATCAGCGCTATATCTATATACATATATACCGCGAACGCCTGCTCAAGCTGTGGTGTTTTAGGATTGGCAGTCGCGGTCAAAAACGACACTACAGCGTCCACAAAGCCCTGCGGCAGGGCGAAAACCGTCGGCGTGGAAAGTCCCATATTGATAAGCTCTGTCGCAAGAAGGAATACCAGAAGAACAACTATGGTTGCGCCGGTGAAAAGAGGCTTTCTCGGCTTGTTTACTATGCGAAAAGCAAGAGCCAAGGCAAGCACCGCTCCGGCGGCAATGAGAAAAATGATATTAACCGGCATTTAATTTCCCCTCCCTATATTTTCCCAAGTTTTTTAAGCATTGCCGTTTTAAGCACTGCCACCTGAGTTTTAGAATCCGGAATTTGATTATTAAGCACCATTTCCACCGCGGTATCGAGCGGTATTTTTTCGGTTTTTAAAAATTCGTCGTCATCAGGATTTTTATTTTCAAAGCGAAGCACACGGCAGAAATAAAGGTGTATTATTTCTCCGCAGTAGCCCGGCGACGGATAAAGCTTGCCGAGAGGTATATACGACGCGGCAACGGCTCCGGTTTCCTCCGCAAGCTCCCGCTTTCCGTTTTCAAGCGGCGACTGTCCCTTTTCAAGCTTGCCTGCCGGCAGCTCAAGCACAACCTCTTTATACGGGTATCTGAACTGTCTTACAAACAGCAGCTCGTTATTCTCAGTCAAGGCGGCTATACAAACTCCGCCGGGGTGAGACACAACCTCTCGCTGCGTCTTATGCCCGTTTTCAAGCTCTACGTCATCGACGGTCACGCCGATGACCCTGCCGTCATAAATGCTGCGGCTGCTAAGAGTTTTTTCAAACAGCTCCATATAATTTCCTCCATACATAAATTTCATCATTCAAACATAAGGTTATATAAAAAGCAAACCGTGAAGGGGATTGAGTATATTGGTTAAGTTAAAATACTATGACACGCCGGCAGACGAGCAAAACCGCAGAAGAATCTCTCGCTCACTTGACGAGGAGTATTCCTTTTTAAACCACAGCATTATAGGCACAAGTCGATGCGGCAGAAGTATTGACGCTTATTCGCTCGGAAACGAGGATGAACAGGTTTTACTCTGCGGCGCTTTCCACGGAATGGAATGGCTGACAAGCCTTTTGCTTTTCCGCTTTCTTGAAACGGTATGCAACAGCCTTTCGCAGGGAATATGCGTGCGGGATATAAGGCTCGACCGTTTTTTGCGCAGCCGGGGAGCAATAATAGTGCCGTGCGTTAATCCCGATGGTGTTGAGATTTCTCTTAACGGGGAATGCGCCGCAGGAAAATTCGAACAGCGTGTTTCCGCAATAGCACAGGGAAAAGCGCACAGATGGCAGGCGAACGCATGCGGCGTTGACATTAATCACAATTTTAACGCAGGGTGGAAGCTTCTGCACGAGCGTGAGGCAGAAAGCGGAATTACAGGCCCGTCTTTGACGCGCTACGGCGGAGAAATGCCTGAAAGCGAGCCCGAAACAAAGGCTATAGTCAATCTTTGCCGCAGTAAAAATATTCGTCACGCGGTGGCATTTCACAGTCAGGGTGAGGAAATATACTGGAGCTACGGCAGCATAACGCCGAAAAATTCACGCATTATGGCTGAAGCTATGGCCCGCTCAAGCGGATATGCTCTTTCAACTCCGCAGGGACTTGCGGTAGGCGGAGGCTTCAAGGATTGGTTTATAAGCGAATTTAAAAAACCTGCTTTTACAATTGAAATCGGTTCGGGAAGAAATCCTCTTCCCGCGTCAAAGCTTTCAGAGATATATAACCGGCTTGAAGAGATGCTCGCGCTGTGCCTTATAATGTGATTTAAATTCGGTCAGAGCTTGATAAGCTTATTGGCAAAGCCTGCCATGATTGCGGCCGCCGCACGGAAATTTGCTCATAAGTCCTTCACCTGCGGACGTCTGCTTAGGGTTATAATTACATTTTTATTATATCAAGCAAAGATAAATATTGCAATGAATTTTAAAGCTTCTGCGCCGCCGTTTCAGCCGCTGAGGGATTTTTATAATCTCACTTTCTTATGCGCGCAGACAAGGCTTTAACCCGTCTTTTGCAAAAAACGTCTACAAGCAAAGCGGAGCGCACATTTAAGCGCCCCGCCTTTATCTTTTAAATCGGAGTAACATTTCCTCCCTCGGCCGCCTTTGCGGCGTCCTCAATAATTTTAGAGGTATAGGTTTCAAATACATGGGAATCCGATGAGCCGTTTATTACGGCAAGCATCTTTCTGTTTTCAGCCTTGTAATAGCTGACCGTGTCGTCGTCCTTGCCGTTTGAGTAGCTGTATTTAACCGTCATTACAGCCTCGCCCACGGGCTTTTCGTCCTCCGCGCTGTCGCTGCGCTGGACATTTACAAGATTGTCAAAGAAGGTTGAAAACCGGCTTTCGGTAAGGGTCTTGCCGCCGCAGCTTATCTTCATGCTCGACTGCTCGTTGCCCTCGTCGTCCGTTGTGGTTTTCTGCTCCAAATCGAATTTGTAGCTCTTGCCGCCCGCCGAGATCTCTATTGCCGAAAGCTTTTCCTCAACCGGCTTCAGCACATACTCATATTTAAGCTTTTCATAGCCGGAGCTTACCCATGCAACGCTATCAGCCTCAAGCTTATAAGCAATTTTTGTCTTTTCGTTATACAAATTCACATTTCCGTCGCCGTCAGGCTTTGAGGCGATCAGAGAGTATTCGGCGTCGCTGTATTTTGCCTTCAGCCTTGCCTCCGGCTCGTCAAGACCAAGCTTTGCAAGGCGCTCCTTGCTCGGATGATAAGCGACAACGCCCGTTGCGTAAAGTCCCCTTATGCCGCCCAAAATCTCCTGACCGTTTGTCACGTTTACAAACTGCTCCTTCGGCTCGGTCATTTTGTAATACGCCTGGCAGGTTTCATCATCGTTAGGTACTATCGTTACTGCTTCGGGATAAATTTTTCCGCTGAGAGTTACGCTTTCAATCTCGGCGCTCTCCTCCGTTTCGGCGGCGTCGGTTATCTCCTTGCTCAAAAGGTCAAGAGGACTGAAAAGGAACACGCTTGCAGCTTCAACGTCTATCATATAAACGGTTTTTTTATCGCCGTACATAATATATGTGCCCTGATTGTCGGGTGCGTCGTTGCCTATGCTGACATTTACCGTCTTGCCGTCCGAAAACGTCGTCTTTACCTTTGCTCTCGGCTCGTCAAGTCCGTAATCGGCAAGGTTCTCGCCGTTTTTGTCGATTATAGATATTGTTTCCATATTGGATGCCCTGTTTGCGACAGATGACATCTGATCTCCCTGAAGCTCGGCGTTTTCAAAGCCGACAAGCGTATAAACCGTTTCGTCCGTCTTTGTTGTTTCGTTGCCGTCCTCGTCGGTCGTCTTTTCGGTCGGCGTGTCGCAGAGCACCGTGTATGAGCCGGATTCGTTTTCTATTTCAATCTTGGTTACAAGCAGCGGCCCCTGATTTGTTATCTCGACAATTCCGTCAGAGATTATATTGCCCTTGTCGTCTCTGAGCACACCCTCGTCATCGTCGATTTTATTTCCCTTTGCGTCCACCGCATACTGCTTGCCACTGTCATCAGTCGGATATGTCGCCTCTGTCATTTCGTTTTCATCGCCGCCCTGACAAGTCGGCATAAGAAACACTACCGCCAGCATTGCGCCGACAAGGATAACTACAGCCGCAATCACGGCTATAAGCGTTTTTGTGTTTTTCGACATTTTCTTTTTATTTTTTTCGCTCTTAGCCATTACTTGTGCCTCCTGCGAATCCAAACTATAATACCTACTAACAAAACAGCCAGCGGAATAACCCAAGCAAATATCGTTCCTATTACAGTTATTTGGTCGGACATTATGCCAAGCTGGTCAGATTGAAGCGACTTGCTGTCTATAACAATATCGCTTTCCTCTCTGCCCGTAAGGGTGTTGAAAAGGTTTACGAAATACTCGCCGTTTATAAAGGTGCTTGAGTTCAAAAACTGTGTATAAAACGACATATCGCTGCCCCAGACGGTTACGGTGGAATTTTTTTCATCTCCCGTTTTCACGCTGACGGCTCCGGCGTTCAGGCTTCCCTCAATATGCTGAGTCGGATCCCAGTTTTCGTCCGCGTCAAAGCTGTGTACGGCAGAGCTTTCGGACGTTGTCGCAAGCGGCGTCACCTTGGCGTTGTCGTTTATAAGAACAGGTCTTGTATATACGCCGATGAGATATTTTGTTGTGTCGCTGAGCCCCTCGGCATAGGACGAGGATGTGTAATCAAACACAGAGCAGTAATAGTCGCCCTGAAACGGCATATGCGCCGTGTCTGTATCCGCAATAAGACCCTGTCCAATGCTCATACCCCACTCCTCAAGCAGGGAGTCGATATTCGGTGAATCGACGTATTTCTCAGGCGGAACATAAAAAAGGTTCTTTCCGTATTTTCCGTCATTGTTAAGGAATTTGTTTATTCTGTCAACCGCGTCGTCCGTTAAATCGGCGGTAGGCTGATAAAGTATCGCCATATCACACTTTATATCAATATCGGCGGTAAGAAGGTCTGTATCAACTATTTCATAGTTATTGTTTTTAAGCAGCGTCGTAAAAGTGCTGAGATTTGTTGCGGTGTTGTCGCCAAAGCCGTTTAAAACGGCGATTTTGGTCGTGTTTTCCGAAGTAACATAGCTAATCGCGCCGGTTACCGCGTTCTCAACATTAGACGCTTCTACATAGGTTTGGCCTGTGGTGTAATCGGTTCCAAGCGTGAACAGCTCTGTAGATTTGTCAAGATATTTATATTTGTCGCCGCAGCTTACAATGTAGCTGTAGGCTGTAAGGCTTTCGTTCGGATAATTATTAATGTAATTAGGATTAGCGGTAAGGTCAACATATTTTATCTTGATCTTGTCGTTCTCCATTGAGTATTTCTTCAAAAGGTTATTAGCCTGCAAAAAGTTCTGGTCTGCCTTGGTGTATTTATCCTCAGCGCCCAAAACAGTTATTGTTATTTCCTTATCCACCTTGTCCACAAGCTCCTTTGAGCTGTCGGACAAGCCGTAAAGATTCTGTCCCGTCATATCTACGGACATTGCCGGCACCTTTGTTTGCAGCACGCCGATTATAATATTTATTATGATAACCGCCGCAACAACAAGGCAGGTTAAAACAAGAGCAAAAATTCCCTTTTTAAATTTTCTTGAGGAAAACGGATTTTTTCTCTTCCTCTTTTTCTTTTCCTTTTGTTCCTTCTCCTGAAGGTCTTTGTCCGAGGCAGCTGTTTCTTCGGGCTGTGCAAAATCTTCCTTTTCCTCAAACAATCCGCTTTCAAGCGCGTTTGCCGCGTCGTCCGAAATTTTGCTCTGCTCCTCCGGCTCTGTGCCGTTTATATTTTTTTCATCATTAAAAGCCATCCCTTATCCCTCCTCAGCTCCAGCGCTTTCTGTCGATAACTCTTGTTGTAAAAAACAGGAACAATCCGATTACGCTAAGGAAAAATACAACGTCCGCTATGTTAAGCATACCGGAAGTAAAGTTGCTGTAACGGGTCATAAACGAAATTGACGAAACTATATTTTTGATAAATTCCACCTGAACGCCCGAGGTTATATTGTCAAGCATATAAATGAACATTCCCACGGCTATTCCGACAACCGCGGCAACGACCTGACTCTCGGTAAGAGATGATATAAACACTCCGATTGCAATAATCGCGCTTCCAAGCAGGAACATTCCGATAAGCGTGCAGAATATTATCCCCCATGTCGGCGCAGTAAAGGCGGCTATAACAATAACCATCGGAATAAACACCGCCATACAGCACAGCAGTATGACCTCGGCAGCCAAGAATTTCCCGAGCACTATCTGCCAAATGCTCACAGGCGCAGTTATCAGCGCCTGGTCTGTCTTTTGTCTTATCTCCTCACTTAAAAGGCGCATTGTAAGAATAGGCAGTATAAAAAGCATTATCATAAACATCGGTGAAAGCACAAGGTAAGCAAAGCTTGAGCTGTCAAACATAAGCATCTCCCTGAAATACAGTCCCGAAAACAGGAAAAACACAGCCATTACAACATAAGCTATTGCAGAGGAGAAGTATGCACCAATCTCCCTTTTAATCACAGCGCACATCAGCGTTTACCTCCCTTTTCCTTTGGGGCAGGCTCAGATTTTGTCACTTTGAGGAATGCCTCCTCAAGAGAAAGCTCGTTGCCCCTCATTAAAACTATCGGCGTGTTGTTTTTCGCCATAGCATAGAATATGGCTCTGCTTGGATCCTTGTCCTTTTCCGAGTACACCTCATATTCATAGCAGTTGTCTGAAACACGCAGTCCCTTTTCAACTCTGTAAACGCCCTCGACGGCTCTTAGCGCGCTGAGCACTCCTGTCGGCGCTCCAACGACCCTGAGCACAATGCAGTTTGACTTTGAAAGAGTTTGTGAAAGCTCGCTTGTGCTGCTGTCGGCAACCAATCTGCCCCTGTTAATTATTATTATCCTGTCGCAAATTGCCTGAACCTCCGACAAAACGTGGGACGACAAAATAACGGTGTGTTTTTTGCCCAGGCCCTTTATAAGGCTTCTCATTTCTATTATTTGCTTTGGGTCAAGTCCGACCGTCGGCTCGTCCAAAATTATCACCGGAGGATTACCGAGCAGCGCCTGAGCAAGACCCACACGCTGTTTATATCCTTTGGAAAGGTGCTTTATTATCCTGTTTTGAACGTCCTTTATTTTCGTTACGGCGCACACCTCGTCGATATGCTCCTTTTTGGGGAGGGTAACCTTTTTCAGGTTAAACATAAATTCAAGATATTTTCTAACCGTCATATCAATATAAAGCGGCGGTATTTCGGGAAGATAACCTATTTTTGACTTTGCGCCGACGGGGTCGTCAAGAATTTCACATCCGTCTACCGTCACAGTTCCGGAGCTTGACGAAATATACCCTGTTATTATATTCATAGTAGTGGATTTTCCGGCTCCGTTCGGCCCGAGAAATCCGAGTATTTCGCCGGTTTCGGCTGTAAAGCTTACGTCGTCTACCGCAAGCATATCGCCGTATTTTTTTACAAGGTTTTTAACCTCAACCATTCAAGGGTCACTCCTTATCTTTTTATACTGTTTTTATCATGGCAGGGCTTTAAGGGTGTTCCCGATAATGCCTGCGGCGACTTAAAAGCCGCGCCCGGCCTTGCCCCGCAGAGCTTCAGCGGGGATCATAAGCCCCCGCTGAAGCGCCGGCACGTCCGCCGCCCTGGCAGGCGGAGGACATATGCAACCAAATTATAAAAACTACATATAATAGTAAGTGATATTATGGCGTGAAGTGTTAAAAATATATTAATTTTTGATACGCAAAGGGTAAACATTTTTTGTCTTAAATAAAGATTTTTTCTTATTTTGTATGCAATAGACAAAATAACCGCTAATATTTTGGCATTACGTTTTTATGCGCAAAATAAAATCGGCTGATTGCAAAAACTCAGCCGATCTGTTATTAAATAAAATATTGATTTTACGCAAACGCTCTCAATCCTCAAAGCCGTATCTGTGATAGCGGTAAAGTATTTCCTGCGCCCATACCTCGTCAACGCTGATAAACGCCCTGCTCATTCTCTGTTTTCTTCCGAGTCTCGCGGCGATGCCGAGCGATTTTTGATAAACCTGCATTCCTGCCGTTTCAAGGTGCTTCTCCTTTGTTTCGGCGTCAAAAAAGGTTACGCCTATTCTTCTGCGGTCATAAAAGGAAAAGTAGCCGCAGTCAACATCAATTCCGTATTTTTTCTCGGTTTTGATTTTAAGCGCAAGCTTAGTAAGCTCAAGCGCCATATCGTCAAGCCCGGATTCAAAAATTATAATCTTTTCCTTCAGGGTGTTGTAATCCGTTACGATTCGCTTTTTTATCGGCGCAAGCCTTGTTCTGTCAAGCTCTATTACCCTGTCGGTTATAACGCGTCTTTCGCAGTCGGGAATAAAATACAGCATAAAGCGCCTGTTTACGTCGTTATACAGCACAGGATATGAAAGCCTTGCCTCATATCCGCAGTGTATGCAGTTATATTTAAAAAGCTTGTCGTTTAAAACGGAATTTCTCATGCTCTCGTCGGACGACGGCGTAATACTGCTGTATAAAATAATTTTATTATTGCCAAGGCAATGCGGACACTCAACCGCCTTTAAATTGCTGATAGACATAATATGCCTCCGTTTTTCACATAATAATCATATCTGCCCCGACAGGCAGAAACGTCTGCGACCTGGTTATAACAATGATTATATCACAATATTGCTCACTTTTCAAAAAAATTGTACGGTTTTGTAAAAAAAATTATTGTCATTGCTTGACCTGTGACGTTTTTTCTGCAATAATAAATATATAAACACAAAAGGTCAATCACATTTTAGGGAGTGTTATTATGAATATCTTTGAAACAATCGGCTGCTGCGTCAGCGATACATTTCAGGCAATCATCGAAAAGAACAGGATAAAGGCTCAAATCAACAGGCTCCGCCTTGTAATGAGAAGCGAGACAAAAACGATAGACAAGGCGTATATCGAGCTTGGCAAGGAATACTTTAAAAAGCTGAAAAACGGCGAGCAGGACGGCAGCGCGGAGGCGCAGGAGCTTTGCTCATCAATAGTAAAGGCTACCGAAAGATTTAAAAGAGCAATCGCGCGCTATCACGAGCTTATTGACACACAGGTTATATCCGGCGAGCCGGATCTTGCGCCGGAGGACGAAGAGGAAGACGAGAACGGCGATATTACCCTGTGCTGCTCATATGACGAGGAAAAATCGGAGACAACCGACAACGCCGAGTGCGCCGAGCAGGACGTTGCCGACGATGAGGCGGAGCCGTCAAAAAACGACGATTCCCAGTCTGTAAAGGATAAGCTTGAAGAAGCGGCTGACAACGAGGATACCGCAGAGACCGAGTGATTTATCGGTTGATTTCAGCAAAAAGAATATAAGCTTAAAATCCCCCTGACCGTTAATGGTCAGGGGGATTTTTTAAACCTCAGCTTCGCTCACTCGTTAAGACAGCCGATTTCAAGCGTCTGTTTATTTATAAGCAATGCCCCGTTATAATTCGGCTTTAATTTTTCATTAAGCATAGTCAAGGGTTACTATACCGACAACGCACTTTTGAATTAAAATCGCGTCTGAAACCGTTATATCGCCGTCCTTGTCAACGTCGGCGGCTATAAGCTCCGCCCCGCTAAGCTCAACTATTCCGACCATACTCTTTTGAAGAATAATCGCGTCGGCAACGGATACCTCGCCGTTAAAATCAACGTCGCCGGCAAGACATTTTATATCGTATGACAAAACCAGATTTCCGCCGTATTTTCCTATGCCGACTACGCTGATATTATACGTTCCCGGCTCTTTGGCACGGGTATCGCCTCTAAGCACATAGTCCACATTTTCAGTAAGCTTTTCTCCTTTGTAGCTGATTGAAATATTCGGGGTCTGCATCTTTCCGTTGTAGGTGAGCGGCGAAGGCGAAATTTCAGCGACTATCTCAGGGTCGTTCATGGCAATAACGTCATACGGTGTTCCCGGCTCGGCGCTTCCGTCAAATATAAGTCCCTTTGTCGGAATGGTATCGGTGTTTTTATCAACATTAAGAGCCTTGACCTCGTCCAATGTAAGAGTTACCATATCAAGGTACTTTTTATCTACCAATCCCTTTTCCACAAGCTCCGTTATCACGCTGTAATTGGCGCAGCCGCTGTTAAAGGCTTCACTATCGGCACACCAGCCGTTCTCGCTGTATTCAAACAGGGCGTTTTTCGACTCCTGCGTGATATTTATATTCTTATATACCTTTTCATAATTGCCCGTATCCTGATTGTATTTATAGTTGTAGCTATATGAAATTTGCGGTATTTGCACATCACGCAGCATTATATCGCTTGTAGGGTGGTCGTCAAATTTTTCTCCCGGAACATATCTTTCCCACGAATCTATATATCTTCCGTCGACCCACGCGTCTGAGAAAAATCCCATATCTCCGCCCCAGTATATCTCGGAGCCGTCATCTCCTGCTTTATCCGCCCAGTGATATGTTCCGTCATCCTTTTTATAAAGGTAGGTATATCCTGTGGCTGTGCTGCCCAATATCCCGACTATTAAGGTAAGGCGAACCCACGTTCCTTCACCGACGCTACTGCATATTTTTTCCCATGTAAGAGCGTCATCGCGCGGAATATCGTCGTCCATCTCTATGCCCGAATAATAATCGAGCAATTGACGCGTGCCTTGCAGAGTGATTTCATCTGTTCCGGGGTTGATAAATTGCGTTATTTTATCCTCGCTTATCGCCTGACCATCGCCGTTGCCCTGTCCGCCGTAGGTGCGTGTTTCTCCGCCGAAGGTCACTTCTATATGCGCATGAGAGCTGTCGCTCCATTTATAAGACGACGACTCATCAAGGCGCCTTGATATTTCAGCCATTACACTCGGAAATCCCAGAGAATCATAGCGGAACGGATATATAGTCGAAGCGAAAAGGAGCTTGTCTTCTTTGCGGGAATACGGCGATTGTATATAAAAGGTCTGATCCTTATGCGGCGAGGTAGACATACTCCAAAAATCGCCCGGCTTATAAAGCTCGCCTCTTATGTATGAGCCGCTGTAAAGACAGATTGAGGAAAATCCCGACTGCACCGCGTCCATATTGTCAAAAAACTCGGTCTTGTCTGCATATGTATCAATTAGATAATCAATATCGTCCTTAAGCTCCGGAAGCTGAAGCTTAACGTTTGTATCATTCCATTTAAGATCCCAGCTATAGGATGATGGGTCTTTCTCCTGCAGCAGCAGCTCTCCGCCGTCCGTATTAAAGCTTTTAAAAATATATCCTCCGTTTACGCGGCCGGTTTCGGCGTCTTCATATTTTATATCCGCATATAAATTTACCTCTTCGCTCCAATCGTCATAATTAAATTCGATTGACGAATCGTCGCTGTATTTCGACGACTTATCGGCAAATCGAAACGACTTAGGGTCGGGATTGTCGGTTTTAACAAAGAAGTATTCGTTAAAGGGCGAGAGCAGCGGAGTAACGCTGTAGGAATAATCGGAGACGCCGCCCTGCGCGGCATATGCGCTCAATGAATACGGCGACATATTCCCCAGAAAAACGGCTGAGCCGGCATATAGGGTACACGCGGACAAAATTACAGAGATTGTTTTCTTCAGCATAATCAATCACACCTTCTTATTAAAAGAAAAAACAGCAAAAGCAAATATCGAAAAAATATTGAAACCGTTGCCGATAAAGGCAGGACGGCGTTTTGCTTACTCCAATTTTAACATATATACTGTATGATTTCAATTATTTTTATCAATTATGTTTATATTTTCGACAAAAAAAGCAGAGGTGAAAACCTCTGCTTAAAATTTCATATTGCACTCACAAGCACCCTGAAAACTGAATAAAGAATATGAGAAAAGCTAACACAACCAAATGAACTGTGGTCAAGCCCTCGACCTATTAGTACTGCCAAGCTGAATGCCTCACGGCACTTACACA
>CANQEU010000014.1 GCA_947595635.1 uncultured Clostridia bacterium | reverse complement strand
GCCTGCTGTTGGAAGAGCTGCCTCATAGATATATTTACGCTGTTGCGCAGCGCATTCAGCTCTCCCTCAATTCTGGCAAGCGTCGCACTGGCGGTGGCGGCGGCGCTTTCAGCCGCACTGGCGGCCTCCTGCTGAATCCTCTGAACCTCTCTTTCAATAGCCTGGCCTACAACTACATGGAGATATGCCAATTGACCGAGAGGATCCTTAGATTCTGTAATCAGGTTCATTCCGACCTCATCGAAAATTCCGTTTGCAGCATTCGTAAACTCAGTGCTCACCACCGAACCTCCAAAGGGGGACTTGTTAAAAATACTAAATTCGCGTCCGAGGCTTTCCTGGCTGTAATTTCTTGTGTAGGAGAAATCCTCTGTGGTCGGCTCTCCCCACTGAGAAAGCATTGTGCCTGCCTTTAAGCTTATTTTGCCGTCTACATTCAGTGATTCAGAATTTTGACCGTTTGCGGGTATTGATAAAATAATCTTCGCTGTGGTCGCGTTCTGTCTTTCAACAACATCAACGCTTCCCTTTTTGAAGCCGTCGTCAAGGGTTATCTGCTCCGGCTTTATGTCCTGAGCGAAGGTTCCGTTATTTGCATACGCGATTATCGTGAATTTAAGCTTGTCGCCGCTTTCCTCTATTCCGTCAAACACGGGATAGAAATACGCCTCGGCTGCCGAAACGGTTATCTCGTCCTCGTCCGCTATCTTAAGCTTTTGATTATTGATTACCGCTGCGGCTGAGCTTGCGTCCTTAGCTCCGTTTACCGTCATGGTAAGCTCCACCCTCGTGTCGCTCACCTTCTTAACGCCGGTAACGGTTACGTCCTTTTCAAATTTGAAGTCGTCGGCTGTCAGCTTATCAAGCGGCTTTGCCGTTCCTATAAGCTCCAATTCGGCGGTAACGCTGTCGCCGTTTGCCTTAATTGTGGATGCGTCGAGACTCTTTCCTACAAGCTTTATCGGCACATACGCCTTTATCTCGGCTCCCGCTCCCTTGACAGCCTGCGGCCTTACCGCTACACAGCCGTCAACATATGTCGTCAGTCCGTACGGCATTTCAGCCTTTCCACTGAGCTGTAATTCAAGCTTGTTGCTCTTAGAGCTTATTTTGCCTATCTCCATATCGGAGAATGAGCCGGCAAGGCTTATCTGATCCGTCGTCACTTTTTTCGCGAATAATCCGCCGTCAAGAACAAGCGTTACCTTCGGGTCCTCCTCGGTTGATAAAATCCCCGTTCCCTCCGCCTTTATAACAGGCACGGGATAATCTATCATTACCGGAGCTATCAAATTCTTCTTTTCTACCTCAAGCGTGTAGCTGTCGGCGGATTTCTCTGAGGCGTTTTTATCCTCAAAGGTAACCTTTATCTCCCCGCCGTTTTTCTCAACGCTTTTAACGGGGTAAGCCTCTTCCTTTTTGCTTGCCTTATTCGTATTTGCTGAGGCTGCCCTGTTCGCGGTTACGGTTATGTCCTCGGCTCCTACGTCCGAAAAATCCACGCCCTTTGCCGAAAGTGAGGTGGTAAATTCGCCGGACTTTGACCATGTTACGTACGCCGCCTGCGCGTCTATATTTGTTTCGTTATTTTCGCCGTTGCTTTTACAGCCGATCATCACGGCTGTAAGCATACTTGCACAAAGCAGCAGCGCAGTTGATGAACGCAGATATTTTTTAATATCGGGTTTCATTAAAAACACCCTTTCCTTTCAAAAGTTGTAAGAAGTCCACGTTTTTTCTTTTGTCACTTTCTATTATAAGTGCATTTGGGGGACAGTCAATCGCCATTCACGCTCAAAAACAGCCATTTCGTGTATAAAAATAAAATATACTGCCGTATAAAAGATATTTTGCATACAAAAGTAATGCGAAATACCGATTACCGGCAGTTTAGTTAAATATATGGCGTGTGCTTAAGGCGCTGACAGGCTTATCAGACACCGCCCCGCGCTTCCAAAGAACGCCCTTAGCGCCCTGCACGGAGTTAAAACAAGGCTCCTCCAAGCAAGCCTGCATTGGGGGAGCCTCTCTTCTTTTGTATCAAAGCCTCTGCATTATCAGTCGTTAGACGAGCCCATATTTGCTCCGCCGCCTTCAATAGCCGCTACCAATTGCAGAATATAATAAAGCAGCTCAAGCGCCGAGAGGATAATGTCGTTTATATACTGAATATTGTAAAGCTTAAACAGCTTCTTCAAATCCTCTATCTCATTTTCGTTCGCCATTCCGCCCTCACGCAGCAAGCTGTACGCGCGCTGCTGAGCCTTCTTTTCTGTCCTAAGCGTCAGAATAGACAGCACCAAAGAGAACAGGTAAAAAGCCATTGCAATACACAAAAACGTTATTAAAAACCAGCCTGAGGAATTAAGCAGAAAAATATCCACAAGCGCTCCTATAGCTATCAACGGAATAAACGCAAAGGGGCCAAAGGTTATTATCGGCGACAGCCTTACACGCTTTTTCATATCGGGGTCGCCTTCCTTATCAAGAACGGCGAGCGCCGACTTCTGCGCTCCCATAGCAAGCGCCGCAACGCTCGTTTTTCCCTTAGTGCGCTTTCTAAGCCTAACCTTTTTAAAATAGTGGCTGTAGCTGTTGCCAAAAAGCATTGAGCCGACGGATTTTACCTTAATATCCTGCAATCCGTTTTGGTCAAGGATCCTCCTTGCGACCTCCTCGCCCGTAAGATGAGCGCTGTTTTCACGGCGGTTGTACTTGTAATACTTAATTCCAAGAACAATACTTACCACCAACGCAATAATGCCCATAACGCAAATCAATATTCCGACAACGGCTATTGCCGCTCCTATTGCGGCGTTTCCCTTACCTATGTTTTCAAACATTTCAATAATATCTAACGTATCATCCATAACACACGCCTCCGTTTTGATATAATATTTTCGTGCCTGTAACGCAAGAAAGTCCACAGGACTTTACATTATTTTATTACACCCCAAAACAAATGTCAATGTGATAAAGCATATTTTTGATAATCGAGCGAGCGCGAACAAGGCTTTTTGAAGCAGCTTTTACCGCAAGGAAAAACATTAATTTTTTTGCCCGAAAACCTTGACCTGATGTTATAATAATAGTATAATAAGTGACAGACGTGTCAGAGAAACTGACGCTCCTTCCGCTGGTATAGCTCAGTAGGCAGAGCGCATCCTTGGTAAGGATGAGGTCGGCAGTTCGAATCTGCCTATCAGCTCCAAAGCAAAACCGCATTGCAAAAAGCCTTAATGGTTTACGCAATGCGGTTTATTTTTTTTGTTTTGTCCGTTTTTAAAACGCTCCGCGCCTTATTCTTTAACCTACTCTTTCGCAGTAAACAATATACCTGTAATCCTGGTATCCGTACGGATGGCAGGTTATCAGCGTAAGCATATCCTTTCCCGGCTGAATTTTTATCTTATCCGATTCGCTCGGAATAATTACCTCAGTCTTTACGACCCTGTATTCCAACCGGCTCCACGGATTTGTGATAAACACCGGGTCTCCCTCTTTAAGAAAAACTATATTGTCAAACATAGTATAATTTATCAGACCTCTGTGTCCGGCAAGAACGGCGTTAGTGTTGATTCCGCCAATCGGCATAGACGTGCCGGTCATATGCGCCGCTCCAAGCAGCAGGTTTTCTTCGCTTGCGCCGAGATAAATGGGCAGATTAAGATTTATTGACGGAGCAGAAACATAACCGAATATATTGTCATATATGCTGTACCGATTAAGCTGAAAGCTATCCTGCATATATGAGAACGGGTCGGCTATGACCTGACCGGACTTATAAAGCCTTTTGTTATATTCAACCATATCGGCATACAGCTTTGCAAGCAGCTCAGGGTCGTATCCCGTATTTTGCTGTGTCTGCTGCGTCTGCTGTATCTGCTCCTGAGTCATAAGCGGCGTTTCGGTATATTTGTTATCGCGCAGAACGTCCGGGTCGTCGGGGTCTGTCGGATATACGATGTTCGAGTTTTTCGCCTGCTCGCGCGACTTTTCAATATTTTTATCAAATTCACTCACCCTGTTGCCCTGTTCCACAGAGCTTACAAGCTTTGCACCGTTTGGATAAAATATTACGATAACGCCGATAAGAAACAAGCAGACGGAAGCTATAAGCAGCTTTTTGCTTTTCGGGATTTTTTTGCCGCCGCTCTTTTTATTTGTCGTCGCGCGGCTCACTTCCGCTTTGCCGTTCGGTTTCCTTTCCTCCATCTTTATATGTCAATCCTTCCGTTTTACGTCTTTTTCGGAGAATACATCTAATTATCACAACCGTTATTATTATGAGTATAAGCGCCGCAACAGGTATAATAAGCCAGAGCATCCATATCGGAAGCATAATTCCGAATACGTTTACAAGCTCGCTGCCGCCGTCAAGCCTTTTTTCAATCACGTTGCCCTGCGAATCGGTCGTGAGTATAGAGCCTGATTCATAATTGTCCTCGCCCTCGATATAATCGCTTCTTATCCCTCTCACAAGCAGTCTGTGGGTATTTATTCCGTAGGGCGTGCAGGTTATAAGCGTGCAGAGATCCTTATCCGCCTCTGTTCTGATTTTTGACGTATCTCCCGGCTCTACAACATTTATCTGATCTATTTTGTAGGCGAGCACCTCGTCAAGAACGTGAAGATAAAATTTGTCTCCCACCTCAAGCTTGTCAAGGTCGGTAAACAGCATATTTCCAGGCACTCCCGTATGTCCCGTCAGAACGCAGTGTGTGCCGATTCCGCCGACAGGCAGAGCCGTTCCCTCAAGATGGCCTATGCCCTTTTGAAGCTGAAACTCGGTCGCGCCGTGATAAATCGGACACGACAGCCTGATCTCCGGAATCTTAATATAGCCCATCATATGCTCGTCGTTAATGCTCAGCGCCGTAAAATAATCGTCAAGCTTTTCGTCCTCGGTCTTCTGCGGTTCTGTCTGCTCGTCCTTGTTTGTAAACGGGTCCTTGAACGTTATCTGACCCAGATTTTCATTATATTTAATAGCAAGCTCCTTCTGCCGGCGAATTTCCTTGTTGTTCATTTCGGCAACCTGCTTCTCATAATCGGAAACAACGCTTATCTGCTGAAAATATGAAATCACATTGCCAAGCGACGGATAAAAGAAAACCGCGCATCCGGCAAGCAGCAAAACCACCGCTATTACGGTTTTTTTGTTTATCTTCTTTTTCTTCGGCTTATCCTCCGGCTCCTCAGTCGCGCTCTGAACCGAAGCTCCGGCGTCAAGTCCTTTACTCTTTTTCATTTTTCCTGCGCCTCTTATAATTATATATTAAAATCGGAGCAAGCCACGATAGGCTCTTTTTTAAAGCCTGCGCACATCATCGACTCTTAAATCCGATTTTGTTCATACCCTCTGTCCATTACAAATAATTATAGCATATATGCTTTTTTATATCAAGAAAAGTCTGTCTTATTAAGCGTTTACCTTTTTTTAATTTTTTTAATTTCTTCCGCCGCTTATCCTTTGTCGGTTCACATAAAAGCAAAAAGCCATACTCCGCAAAAAACAGAGTATGGCTTATTAAGTTATTATTTATTCGGATACCGCATTTTTTCCTTCCGGCCCTATATATTGTGAGCTGCCCAAACCGATTATCAGTAGGAAAATCAGGTTTAAGAACAGAAGTCCAACCGTGTATCCGCCGCCGTGTCCAAAGGACTTTGAAAGCTTATAAAGCTGGATTATGCTTATAATGCCGGAAATAATCGCAATTACCAACGCAATTATGGCAAGCACCGTGAAAACAACGTAAGACGTCACAGGCAAAAGACCGTAAGCCACGCCAACGAGAATAGACGCGATTATCGCGGTAATAAAATATAACGCAAACATTGACGGCTTCCATGAAATTTTATAGGCTATGTAAGAATTGTAAATCGGAATAATGCTCTTCCAGCTCTTCTCGCCTGCTTTTTTAAATATATTCCAGTAAGCAAGCACCTGCAGCAGGTAAGCTATTACCGATGAAATAATAGTCGGTATCATTAAGGTCGTATAAAATTGATCTACATACTGCGTCATAAAATTGTAATCATACATATAAATTACCTCCAAAAATAAATGTTAAATTATACCAGCTTTACAGCTGTTCCATAAACAAGGATCTCTGCCGCTCCCTGCATTACAGACGCCGTGGTGTAGCGCACGCCAATTATCGCGTCGGCGCCCATTGACTGCGCCAAGTTGATCATACGCTCTGTGGCGATAGCTCTTGCCTTGTTCATCATATCGGTATAAGACTTAAGCTCACCGCCAACAATGGTTTTAAAGCTCTGCGAGATGTCGCTGCCTATGTGCTTTGATTGGATGGTGTTTCCCTGCACAAGACCCAGCAAATTAAAGCGCCTGCCTTCGATATTTTCCGTTGTTGTTAAAAACATACTTTCCGCCTCCATTAACCCTTCATTAAATTTTTTATCCGTCAAGGTCAAATTCTTCGCCTATGACAAGAATTTAAAATCGTACAGTACCGCAGATGCACTAAAAACGGGATATTTATCGTCTTGCACGTCAAGCACTTACGATTTTGATATATTATATCATAGCGATATTTGAAATTCAATATTTATGCACAAAACGTGCAAATTTTGACATGAACGGCTTTTCAATGCAAAATCAGGCGTCGATGAACTTGTTTTTTGACCATCTTTCACCGACCGCAGGCAGACCGACCTGCCCCCGCCTGCCTGCCGCTTTATATTATGCAAGGGGCAAGTCAATTGCAACACCTTTTATTCACTCAAGGAATTATTTTTATTTTAAACCGCTTTACGGGCATAAAAGCTTAATTAAGCAAATTTGCCTGTGCAATAATGGTGGGGCTCGGAAGAAGCGAAGCTTTTACTGCAAAAATAAAAACACTTTTTACATACAAAAGCGAGGATTTTATTCATCCTCGCTTTTTTTATCCGTTTTTTCTTCAAATTCCTTTTTGTCATAGATAGGAAATGGCATTATAGGCACGACGTCGCTTGTTTTTTCAAATCTTTTTGTCGTGAAGTAGATTATATTTTTCCAGCCGGAAACTATTCCGGTTCTTATTTTTTTGTAAAAATCCTCCGATCTTCTTTCAAGCAGATGTGCTCTGATTATGTTAAACGGCATACTAAAGCACATTAAAAAGCCGAGCCACCTGTGTTCAAATTTAAACTGCTTATAACAGCCGTGCTTTTCAAAGAAGTTTCTCAAAACTCCGAGAGATAATATGTAATCGCTCATTTTCTTTATGTCAAGATGAGAAACTATGCTGCCCTTTCGCTTTGTATAGTAATAAAGACACTTGTCAACGACTATGACCTTATTCGCGTGGTACATAAGCCTTGGCGTTGTCGCAAGATCCTCAAAATACATAATCGGAAAGCGAATGTTATCCTCATTAAAAAACAGCTCTCTGCGGTAAAGCTTGTTCCAAACATAAGAGCGGCTGCGGAAATCCTTTATGGTCAGCTTGCATATCTTTTTGCCGGTTGTTAAGCCCGGCAGCGGCTTTCTTACGTTAATGGTTTTGTGCGTGCCTCTTTCCTGCTTGTATATTGCATAGTTGCAGTATGAAATATCGCAGTCGTTTCTCTGAGCAGCGTAAAACAGAACAGCGAGGTAGCTGGGGTCGAGATAGTCGTCGCTGTCAACAAACGAAAGGTAGCGTCCCCTTGCTATTTTTATTCCCGTGTTTCTCGCGTCGGAAAGTCCGCCGTTTTCCTTGTGAATAACCTTTATTCGGCTGTCCTTTCTGGCGTAGTCGTCGCAGATTTGCGGGCTTTTGTCGAATGAGCCGTCGTTTATAAGGATTATCTCAATGTCTGTAAAAATCTGGTTTATAATGCTGTCTATACAGCGGTTTAAATATTTGTCCACATTATAAATCGGAACGATAACGCTGATCTGCGGCTGCTGTGCGCCCTGCTCGGCGTTATATTGTGACGATTCGTAATTCGTTGAATAGTTCATATGCTCACCGTGATCCTTCGGTTTTGGTTTCAGTCGGACGCCGCGTTGTCGGGCGTTTGCTCCTATGCTTCGGTTTCGTCAAAAAATTCTGTTTTTACGCCGCTCTTCAGGCAGTCGTCGATCGCTTTTTTTCTGCCGCTGTTTTTTCCGCCGGTAAAGCGTGAGAACGGCGCGGTGCAGACGATTACCGCGTAATATGTTATAAATCTCCAAATCAATATAGCCGACTTGAGCGTTCCGTTTGAAAAATATGACGCCATAAACATATTATAAGCAAGCTCCGCTATGCCGGAGGCGCCCGGCATCGGGATAAGACTTGAGGTCAGATTTACATACGCCTGAGCGCATATCATATCGACAGGATTTGCGCCCTTGAAGCCGAACGCGCGGTACAGAAGATAAGGACAAATCAAAATAAAAATTATCTGCATAAAAACAAGCGCGTAATACAGCAAAAGCCGTTTTTTATCCTTGAACACCTTTTTGTTCGCTTCGTGGAAGCTGTTTATCTGTTTTTCAAGCGCAAGGACTTTTCCGTCGGGGTCTTTAATGAATTTCAGCTTGTGCATAAGCTTGTCAACAAGCTTTAAAAGCTTTTTTGAAAGGCCTTTGCAGAATGAAACTATCAAAAGAATGGACGTTATGCCGATTTGGGAGATAAAGCCGAGTATAACAAGGCTCCATTTATACGGCGTATCCATTGTGTGAACAAAATAATCAAAGCGCAGAAAAATAGAAAAAATGCTTATGCAGGTATAGGTTATCTGATAAACTATAAATTTCTGCGTCATACACGAGGTGGAAAAGCCGGCGCTTATTCCCATTTTTGACAGAAGATAAACCTGCATCGGCTGACCGCCGGTCGCAGAGGGAGTTATCGCGCTGAAAAACTGACCGACGCAGCTTGTTTTTACAGCGTCCCAGAGAGTAAACGTCTTTATATCCTTGTGAATGAAGAAATAGGTTACAAAAACGTCCATAACTATATTCATCATAAACGCCGCAAACGCGACAAAGACCCACCACCAAATTATGGTATCCGGTGATTTTGAAAGCAGATCTTTAAGTCCGTCCGGCGAAAAGAAGAAGTAAATGACAAGCGCTACGGACATTACGATAACAAATATATTAAGAATAAGACTGAAGCTTATTCCCTTTTTGTTTTTTGGTTTTGAAGCCTTCAAAGGTACGCCTCCCAAAATGAATGTAACCCGGCGGCGGAGAACGTCCGCCGCGCTAAAGGCTGCAACGGCAAAATCGCCCGCGTTTCACAGCCTGCTCCGATTATTCATCCGCAATTACGCCGCACGCGTCAACTATAAGCTTGTAAATGGATTCAACAGCCTTGCCCTTGAAAAATTCCTCGCAGCAGCTTTTCATTTTTTCAAGCCTCTCAGGGTCGTCGAGCAGCTCCTTTAAAACAGGGGCGCAATCTCTCCCCTTTGGAAGCTTTATTGCCATATTGCTTCTCACAAGATAGTCCTCGTTATCCGCCTCTTGACCGGGAAACGCCTTGAATATCGCCATCGGCAAACGCGAGGCGAGAGCCTCTGTAACGGTTAGTCCGCCCGGCTTTGTAATAAGCAGATCGCTTGCGTGCATATATTTATAAACATCGTTGACAAAATAGAGAAGCTTTGTCGGCTTTCCGCCGTCGCCGTTTTTGCTCAAGCGCTCCTCAAATTTGCCGTAAAGCTTTTTGTTTTTTCCGGTTATTATTATAAGCTGAAGATTTTTTTCAATACTTAGAATACCCTCGTAAATATCAAATACGTCGGCTACGCCAAAGCTGCCTGCCATCATAAGAAGAGTCGGCACGTCGCCCGAAAGACCGAGCTCAAGGCGAAGCTGAGCCTTGCTGTCGGTATGATAAAACACAGGGTCTATCGGTATTCCGAAGGTGCGTATTTTGCCGCTTGGCACACCGAGCGTTTCAAATTTGCGTTTCATTTCATCGCTTGAAACGATAAGATAATTTACCATATCCTGAATATATGTCTTATGCGGAGCAAAGTCTGTAACGATTGAAATAAGCGGCGTATTTATACCGTGCCGGCGCTTTACGGCCGATACCATCTCGGCGGCAAAGGGGTGGGTCGTTACTATAACGTCGGGCGCATAGTCGCTTATTGCATAAACAAGCTTTTTGCTCTTAAAGGCGGTAACTCGTTCAACAAGGGTATTAAGCGGAGTGTCCTTGTCGGACACACGGTACATTTTGCCGTAAATTCCGGGCGCGTGCTTTGCAAGAAAAACGTAGCCGCCGCTTACAAGCTTGTCAAAGCTTTTTCCCACCTCTTTAAGCGCGTCTATCGTTTTAACCTCGTCCGCAGGAGCTATTTTCTTAATATAATGCTCAAGCGCAGCCGCGGCCTTTTTGTGTCCGCCGCCCGTTGAAGCGGAGAAAATCAAAATTCGCATAATATTTCCTTTCGGGGATATATTGCATATGGCATCCAAAAATTTTTTTACTATACTTATCTGTTATTATATCAAATTACAAAAAAAATTCAACACAAATATTAATATGATAGGAAAATACGGCGAAAGGTTAGCTTTGTTACAGACAAATTCAGGGCATATGCGTTTTCGGCGACTATGACATACAAAAAAGACATTCGTAAGAAGATTATATTTGTTTGTTTTTTTATTGAGTTTGCTTTGATTTTATTAAAAAAAAGTAGTAGAATAATGCTATACCGTATGTAAAGGCTTAAGACAGGTATATTCCCATTGGTTTAGCTGTACGGCAACGAGAATGCAGACAGGCATAGTTATCGTGTTTTATGCGGAGGTATATTAAATGAATGACTTTGACGATAAAAATAAAAACGAAAATGCTGAAATAGACGCCATATTAAATGAAATAAGAAAACAGCGCGGCGATAGCGGTGAAAAAAACACCGAGGCGGCGCAGGAAGAAGAAAATTTTGTTGATATAAGCTCATTTGCCGCCGAGCCGGACGAGAGCGAGAGCGCGCCCGACGGCGCGCAGGGCAGCTCCGAGGCTTCGGATAACGAGCTTGTTTTTGACGGCAACGCGCAAATAGCTGAGGACGAAACACGCGAGTATCATATGCCGGCAAAGGCCGAGCCAAAGCCGAAGACAAAGAAAAAGGGCAAAAAGGGACTTGTAGCCATCGGAGTGGCGGCTATGCTCGTTCTTTTGGGCGGCTCCTTTTACGCGGCATATGCCCTTAATCCCGACGTTGTTCCGGCACAAGCCCCCGTTCCCGTTCAAGATGACGCATCGTCGCAGAAGGCAAAGGAATTTGTTTTTGCAAAGGGTGTTTCCATTGAGGGGATAGACATATCAGGCAAAAACCAAAAAGAGGCAAAGGCACTTATAAAGATAAAGGAAAGCGACTTTAAAGAGGACTTCAGCCTCAAAATAAATTACGGCGACGGAAAAAAGCTTACATATACTCAGGACGATTTTTCATGCACATATAATACCGACGATGTTTTTGAGCAGGCGCTGCAATACAGCAGAGACGCAGAGACCGCCGCGCAAAACGGCACTCTCGACCAGCTTGTTCCGCCGGATAAAAGCAACGTGACGGTAGACGAGGAAAAGGGCACCGTCGATTTTGGTGTTTCGTGTATTATAAACGACGCGTCTATTGATAAGGTTGTAAAAAGAATTGCCGGCAAGATCGACCAAAAGGCTGTTGAGCCCCATGCTGAAAAATATGACCCGTATGCAAAAAGCTTTGAAAAGATGTTTAAATGGGTTAATGGTAAAAACGGAATAAAAACGGATACGGAAGCGCTTACAGACGATATTAAGGAGCTGTTTAAAAACGGAGCGGTAAGCGGAGAGGTGACTGCGGAAACAACCACCGAAAAGCCAAAGCACAGCATGGAGGATGTTAAAAACAACGTTCAGCTCATCGGGCAGTTCAGCACAATTTCCTATAATACAGTTGACGCCACCAGCAATATGGCGGTTGCGCTGAAGGCGACAGACGCAAGCATTATAGATCCGGGCGAGGTATTCTCCTTTAACGAATGCACGGGCGACAGCAATCTTACGGAAAACGGCTATCTTCCTGCCGCTGTAATTGCAAACGGTCAGTATGAAACAGGAATAGGCGGCGGAATATGCCAGTCTGCCACAACAATATACAATGCAATGCTGCTTTCCGGTATGGAAGTTGTTCAAAGAGCCTACCACTATTTCTCGTCGGCATATGTTTATGCCGGAATAGACGCTACTATCGACTATCCATATCTTGACATGCAAATGAAAAACACCACAGACTATCAGATATTCCTCCATACATGGATGGACGGCGTGACCCTGCATTGCGAGGTTTACGGCTGGCAGTCGCCGGAATGGGACGAGGTAAGAACGGAATCATGGTGTACCTATGATAACTATGACAGCTTCGGCTTTTCCGCACAGAGAGTTTATTACAAGAACAACAAAGAGGTAAAAAGAGATGACCTGCCGGATTCGGTTTACAGTCACGACGGCGGTCACCCGACAGTATCCGGCGATCCCGGAAACGTGTCGAACAAAATCAAGGACCCGAAGAAAAACCTTAAAATCAGCTAAACTAAGCTTAAAGCAGAGCGTCCCGTACCTTGTACGGGACGCTTTTGTCTGTCAAAAAGTATTTTTTCATATATATACTCCTTGAACCGCAGTCAGCACTGCTACGCAGTGGGACTGCTGCTTAAGATTTTATTTTTTTGCAGGAGAAGCTTCGCTTCTCCTGCACCTCATCATTCCCGTTTAAGGAATATTTATTTTCAAGCTTTTGCTTGCCTTGGAGTGTTTGCACTCTGCACTCTGCTCTCTGCCTGTGAAGTAAGATTAATTATGCGCTCAAATATGTGAAAGAAGATTAAAACTTTTATTTACTTGCAATCCGTGAGCAGGCTTTGGGGTTGCAAGGGGCGTTTAGCCCCTTGCATAATAAACTAATATAAAGCAGCAGGCAGGTTGCCGCAGGGCGGTCTGCCTGCGGTCAACGGGAGCCTTGTCAAAAAAATATTTTTGCATATATACTCCTTGAACCGCAGTCAGCACTGCTGCGCAGTGGGACTGCTGCTTAAGATTTTATTTTTTGCAGGAGAAGCTTCGCTTCTCCTGCACCTCATCATTCCCGCACAGGGGAATTTTGCTTAAATAAGCTTTTATACCCGTAAATACGCCTTTACAACATGAATTAAAATCAAAGTATTTTTTGAGCGAACAAAAAAGGGAGATTTAAAGGGGGAGCGTCAGCTCCCCCTTTAATATAACACAATATTAAAGCAGCAGCGCTGCCGGCGCAAGTCGGTAACGCTGTTTAACATTTTATTCTTTTTCCAAATAGACCTCGTTTTTAAGGAATTTCGGCGTAATAAGCCACATTGCGGCTACGATTACCGTTATGCCTATAACGTCAAAAACCTTTACTGTGCCGATTGCAAAGAAGCACGATATAACGCCGGGGAAGCCGTTATTCACCGCAAGGTTGTAGAAATAATTTTCCCAATTGTTGTTAAGCGGAATACCGCCGTTTCTTATAATCGTAAGCAGAGAAGAAATAGCCGTTGTGACCACAAGAACCAAAAGCAGCGTTATCCAAAGCCTTTTCAGCCTTACCTTTCCCTGCTTGTCACGCATACATATTCCGCAAACCAAAGCGACTGCGGCGCTTGAAGCAAAATATATTATCGTGCTCATATCGTTGTAAATAACCGAAAGATAAAAATTATTGATAAATCCAACCACAATACCGGCGGCAGGCTCAAGCGCAATTGCCGCAAAGGCTGTTCCTCCGGTGTCAAGCCAAGCCGGCAAATTCAGCGCTTCGGCAAGTATATTGAAGCCCTGATTCATAATAACGCCCAATAGCATTACTGTTATATATTTAATTATATTACGATTCTTTTCTTTCATTTTTATCCTCCATTACATCGTCAGCTTCGGTGTTTTCTTCCGTGTCGGAGGAATCCTTGAAAAGCCTGCTTATAATACCCTTTTTAACCCTCTTATAAACACCTCGGTTTTGTTCGTCGTCATCGTTGCTCTTGTTTATCTCCTCAACAAAGCTTGTCGTAATAATACCTGCCGGAAGAGCTATTACCGCAATTCCAAACAGAGAGGATACCATACTTATCAGCCTGCCTAAATTTGTCGCCGGCGCAATGTCGCCGTAGCCGACGGTGGTAAGCGCCGTTGTCGCCCAATAAAGCGCGTCAAAAAACGTGTTGAAGGTCTGCGGCTCATAAGCAAACATTACAAGCGCGGATATAAAGATATATACAATGGCTATTAAAAGAACTGTTCCAAGGGTTTTTTCTTCCTTTTTTAGTGCCTTTAAAATCTTTGTGAAGCTTTTTGAATATCTGAGCAGCTTGAAAAGCCTTAATATTCTAAGCACCCTGAAGCCCTCTCCCAGCAAGCCGAGCGACGGCAGGAGAGAAATAAGGTCAAATATCGCAAGCGGGGTCAGCGGATACAAAATAAACGCCCACGGTCTTTTTAATCTGGAAAGCTTGTCATACGCAGTCCATCTTAATATATAATCAAAAAACAATATATACACGGTTATGTGATCCAAAAGCCTAAGCCCGTAGCCGTCGTCCTTGGACATTAGCGGAACAAGGCTTAATACCGCGACAATCATAATAAACGTGTTGTATATGCGGTTTAATTTACTGTTCATATTACTGCTTCCAAGCATAACCGCAATTACATCTCTCAAGATACCACTCCCTTTGTGCAAAAACACACAGCAGGGAAACGTCTGCTCCGACGTCTCCCTGCCGAAAATTAACAACTAAAACAGATATGCCGAAAGCGGCAGTAAAATGTGACCGGCTATAGAAAGTATCAATACCGTGTAGAACATAAGGCTTCCGATTTGCTGAGCATATTGAAAATCCTTGTGCTGGTTTCTGACTCTGTTTACATTGATAATGCTTATAGCTCCGGCAATAATCGTCATAATACCCAAGACGTTTATATATTCGAGCAGACCAAGCTCAAGCGCGTCCGGCAGCAAATTTGCGCCGACCATTATATTCGACACCGCGCCAAACAACGCCGCCGGTATCATTGACAGCGGATCTACCCTGTGCTTTGTGTTTATAAACATTACAATAAGCACCCAAAGCGATGTTCCAAGCAGCGCGATAATACACTTTGCATAAAGTCCTATGCCGTCTCTGTTTATTTCAACAGCCGTTACAAGCTCTGAATAAAGAGCGTTATTCGGAATATCGGGATTGCCGAACTTTGAGCCGTTTCTTATCGCATAAGTGCCGGTTTCGGCACGCAGCAGATTATATCCGCTGATGCTTAGCGACGGATTAACTCCGCTGTCCTCCTTGTCGGCAACAAACACGACCTTGTCCGCCGTATATCCGCTTTGCAAATAAACCCTAAGCTGGTGCGATTCAAGGGGAAATCTCTTTGTCCAATAGGTTTTTGAGACGTTCACCGTGTACCTGACCTGCTGGTAATTTTCGTCACCCTCGTGCTTATCAATAAGCATGGTCAAATTTGTGATTTTTCCTTTGTAGGGGTGAACATTATGAGCAAGGTCAAGCTCTTCATCGCCCTTCCAGTCGAACCACGCTATCATGGTAAACGTAAAGGTAGAGCCCTTTATATCAAGAGCGTCAAGATTTTCAACATATGTTCCGGCCTTTACTTTAACCGCATTTTTACTTATTCTTTCAAGATCCTTTTGCGTCTCTTCGTCTGTTGTGATATTAGTTTTCCAGTAGTCGTCCTCGGCAACCTTATCCCGGTACAGAGAAACGCTGCAAAACGAAATAAACACAACGCCTATCAAAAAATAAGCCAAGAAAAGACACACAAGCCTTTTTTTACGTAGTAATTTTTTCATACAAACCGAGCCTTATAATTTTTATTATTTTTATTTTTTATTCTTTGCTTTCCGCCTTGCCTGCAATAATCATATAAACAACGGCAGCAAGCGCACCGCCCAATAGCGGAGCAACTATAAATACCCATACGTTTGCAAGGGCGTCTCCTCCTGCGAGAAGAGCAGGGCCGAATGAACGGGCAGGGTTTACGGAGGTTCCCGTAAGTCCTATTCCGAAAATGTGTACGAGCGTAAGGGTAAGACCGATTACTATTCCGGCAACCGCTCCGTTTTCTATCTTTGACGTAACGCCCAAAATAGCAATTACAAATACAAATGTGAGAATTACCTCAATAATTATCGTAGCGGCAATGTTTCCGCCTGCAAGTCCGTTTGAACCGAGCGCGCCTGTTTTGTCCTGTATTCCCGAAAGACCGAAAACGCCCATCAGAACGCCTGCGCCGGCAATACCGCCGAGAAATTGGGCAATTATGTAGCAGACAAAATCTTTGACGCTCATTCTGCCGCTTACAAGCATACCGATTGAAACGGCAGGGTTGATATGGCAGCCCGAAACATTGCCGATCGAGTATGCCATGGCAACAATGACAAGACCGAACGCAAGAGCGGTCAGAATGTATCCTCCGCCGTTTTCAGCATTACAGCCGACGAGCATTGCGGTTCCGCAGCCAAAAATAACGAGTACGGCAGTACCTATAAATTCAGCCACCATTTTTTTAATTGTGCTCATAAAAAGTTCCTCCTCTAAACAAAAAAATTGTCAATAGCGTATAATTTTATTAGCTTCGACAAAATTATTTTAGCAAATATTGGCGAATTTTTCAACTGTTTATCGACATTTTTTAATTTTTTGTTAATTTTAACAAAAACTCAGAGTTAATTTGTATAATAGAACAGCTATTGAGCGGCGCCCGACTGCATACTTATTTTAAAAATTCTTTGTGCTCTAAAGCAGGCGCTTATTTATAAATCTGCCGTTATATAAAAGGCGCGGCGCAGCAAGTCTGCCGCGCCGCCTGAGAATTATTGTTTTGTTTAAATAATCATTCCTCGTTTTCAGCCTCTGCTTCGGCTTCAACGTCCGCCTCCGACTCAGGGTCGTTTTCCGCGCTTTGCGTTTCCTCGTCGTCATCGTGCGGCACGGCAGCCATTGTTACTACCCGGCTGTCCTCCCTCAGCTTCATAACGGTAACGCCCTTGCTCGGTCTTGCGCAAATTCTTATTGAGCTTGCCTCTATCCTTATTATAACTCCGTCGTCGGAAATAAGTATTATATCATCGTCAAGGCTTACCGTGCCAAGCGCTGCAACAGCGCCGTATTTTTCAATGTGGTAATTTTTAAGCCCCTTGCCGCCTCTTGACTGAATACGGTAATTGTCGGCGTGTGAAAGCCTGCCGTAGCCGGTTTCGGAAACGGTAAGCACAAGACTGTCGTCGTCCACCGTGGTCATTCCGACTATGCTGTCGCCGTCCTTAAGATTCATCGCCTTAACGCCCCTTGCGGCTCTGCCCATCGGGCGAACGTCGGTTTCCTTAAAGCGAATTGCCATTCCGAGCTTTGTCGCAACTATAACGTCATTGGTGCCGTCAGTCATTCTTACCCATGCAAGCTCGTCGCCCTCGTTGAGGTCAAGAGCGATTATTCCGCCCTTTCTCGCCGTGTTGTACGCATTGAGCTCAATCCTCTTGATAAGCCCGTTTTTCGTCACCATGATAAGGTATTTGTCGTCGCTGAACTGCTCTACCTTTATAATAGACGTTACCTTTTCATCCGACGCTATCGGAATGAGATTTGCAATGTTCATTCCCTTTGCCGTTCTGGTTCCCTCCGGTATTTCATAGCATTTCAGCCTATAAACTCTTCCTCTGTTTGTAAAGAACAAAACGTAATCGTGGCTGTTTATGATGAACATTTCGCTTGCAACGTCCTCTTCACGCCTGCTCATTCCGCTTATGCCCCTGCCGCCTCTTTTCTGCGTGCGGTATGTGTCTGCGGCAAGGCGCTTTACATAGCCGAAGCGAGTCATTGTAAGAACACAGTCCTCCTTCGGGATGAGATCCTCAATATCAACCTCTCCGCTTACAGACAGTATCTCTGTTCTTCTTTCATCGGCATATTTATTTCTGATTGCCGTTATTTCTTCCTTTATTATTTCGTAAACTCTGTCACGGTTTGCCAAAATATCGTTGTAATCCTTTATTTTGTTTTCCAAGGACGCAAGCTCGTCCTCAATCTTGCTTCTTTCAAGTCCTGTAAGCTGACCAAGGCGCATCTGTACTATTGCCTGCGTCTGAACGTCGTCAAGTCCGAAGCGCTCTGAAAGCCTTGTCCTCGCGGTCGCCGTATCCTTTGAAGAGCGTATTATTGAGATTACCTCGTCTATGTAGTCAAGGGCGACCTTTAAGCCCTCTAAGATATGCGCTCTTTCCTTTGCTTTTTTCAGATCGTATACGGTTCTTCTTCTTATAACATCCGACTGAAAGTCGATATAATGGCTAAGCATCTGCTTCAGCGTCAGCACCTTTGGCTCGCCGTTTACTATAGCGAGCATTATAGCGCCGAAGGTTATCTGCATCTGAGAAAGCGCATAAAGCTTATTCAGCACTATTTGCGGTGAAGCGTCTCTTCTTATGTCGATTTCAATGTGCATACCGTTTCTGTCGGAATGGTCCTCAATATTTGTAATTCCGTCAATTCTCTTGTCCTTTACAAGATCCGCTATGCTGCCTATCAGCCTCGCCTTGTTTACCTGATACGGAAGCTCAGTAACTATTATTTTATATCTTCCGTTTTTCTGCTCGACAATTTCAGCCTTGGCTCTTACTATTATTTTTCCTCTGCCCGTGGCATACGCGGCTCTTATTCCGCTTCTGCCCATAATAAGCGCGCCTGTTGGAAAATCAGGCCCTTTAATATGCTCCATAAGCTCCGAAATCTCGGCGTCCGGGTTATCTATAAGACAGCAGATCGCGTCGATAACCTCTCCGAGATTGTGCGGAGGTATGTTTGTCGCCATTCCTACAGCAATGCCGCTTGAGCCGTTTACCAAAAGATTTGGAAAACGCGACGGCAAAACAGTAGGCTCTTTTTTTCTGTCGTCATAGTTCGGCATAAAATCGACGGTTTCCTTTTCTATGTCCGTCAGCATTTCAACCGATATTTTGCTCATTCTCGATTCGGTATAACGATATGCCGCAGGCGGATCTCCGTCAACCGAGCCGAAGTTTCCGTGGCCGTCCACAAGCGTATATCTCATTGAAAAATCCTGAGCAAGCCTTACAAGAGCGTCATAAACCGACGCGTCGCCGTGCGGATGATAGCTTCCAAGCACTGTTCCAACCGTGTCGGCGCATTTTCTGTACGGCTTGTCCGGACTGAGGTTCTGCTCAAACATAGTGTAAAGTATTCTTCTGTGAACCGGCTTAAGTCCGTCCCTTACATCGGGAAGAGCACGGGATACTATAACCGACATTGAATATTCAATAAAGGATTTTTTCATTTCCTTATTAATATCTACGTCAATTATTCTTTCGTTTTCCTTTATTATTTCGCTGTTATCCAAATCAGTCACACCTCTTTGTCAATCTGTTTATTTTATTATCTCTTTATTTTTCTTTAAAAGCTCATACAGCTCGGAGTCAAATTTTTTTATATTTATCGGCTTAAAGCTTTCGCTGTTGACAAAGCCGTGCCGTGTTTGTCCTGTGCATAAAAGCTCGCCGTCTCTTAAAACCTTGTAGCTGTATTCTATCTTTGCGAAGGAAACATCGCTTACACAAGCCTGAATTTCTATTTCGTCCTCATAGTACGCAGGCTTAATAAACCTACAGCTTAAATCAGTAAGCGGCAGCATAAGTCCTCTTTCCTCCAAAACCGAATACGGTACTCCAAGCTTTTTTATATAGTCGGTTCTTGCAAGCTCAAACCAAACCGGATAATTTGAATGATGCACTATTCCCATTCTGTCGGTTTCTGCGTATCTTACCGTCAATTTACTGTGTGAAATCAATTTCTCGCCCTTCAATCTTCATAAGGCTCCGTGCCGTTTTTTATTATCTGCAATACCTTTTTGTATATATCCTCTTTAATGCTTCTTTTCGGAATTGAAAACATTTGACCGTGGTATGTGCGGATTATTATAACAGAATCGCCTATTTCAAGCGTGCCGGTTTTGTCAAGCGGTATTATCCATTCCTTGTCGCCGGTCTTCTGAACTATATCCTTATTTGTTATTTTAATTTCTATCTGCTCGCCGTTATTGTTTTCTCTTGCCAGCTTTTTAAGGTGAAACGTCGGAACAAGCCAGATGGCGGCAATTACGACTACGCACAAAATGCTGAAAAACAGCCAGTTGTAGTTGTTGCCGTAAATACAGGATAAAAAGAATCCGACAGCGGCGACAGCCATTATCACCGTGTAAAGTATTGACCGGCTGCCCTGTGTTTTGTATAGTCTTGCCCTCTTTAAGGTTTCAAATATTTCGCTCTCCTCAAAGACAAAGCGTGTGCTCAGATATACTCTTGTTCCGCCGTTTTCATAAGCCTCACGCTGTTCCTTTTTTTCTTCGCTTATTCTCTCTCTAAGCTCGTCTACGCTTTCAAAGGTCTCGTCGTCTCCGAATACGGGCTCGTTCTCAAAAAAGCCGTCCTTGCCGGCAGAGGATATATCTATTTGCTCGTCTTCGGCATCGTCCCCGTCCTTTTTAAGTTTTTTTATTTCGTCAAGTATATCGTCGACCGAATTAACACTCATATGCTCCTCCGCTCCTTTCTTAAAAAGCAGGCAGGCTAAGCTTAATCAAATATCAAGATTTGTCGCGTATTTTGCGTTCTTTTCAATAAATTCTCTTCTCGGCTCCACCTTGTCGCCCATAAGTATTGTAAAAATCTCGTCGGCTGCCTGCGCGTCGTTCATCTCAACCCTCAGCATAATTCTTGTTTCCGGATTCATGGTGGTTTCCCAAAGCTGCTCCGAATCCATTTCGCCAAGACCCTTGTATCTTTGAATTTCGCTCTTGCCTTCTATTGATTTAAGTATTGCGTCTCGTTCCTCGTCCGAATAAGCGTATTTATGCTCCTTGCCCTTTGTTATTCTGTATAGAGGCGGCTGAGCCAAAAATACGTGTCCGCCTTCAATAAGCGGACGCATAAAGCGGAAGAAAAACGTCAGCAGCAAGGTTCTTATGTGCGAGCCGTCGACGTCGGCGTCCGCCATTATTATAACCTTGCCGTAGCGCAGACGGCTTATGTCAAACTCATCGCCGATTCCGGCTCCGAGCGCGGTTATAACAGGCAGCAGCTTTTCGTTGCCGTAAACCTTGTCAAGACGGGATTTTTCAACATTAAGCATCTTGCCCCAAAGCGGCAGTATAGCCTGAAACCGTCTGTCTCGTCCGCCCTTTGCCGAGCCTCCTGCGGAATCTCCCTCAACAATATATATCTCGGTCTCCTCGGGATTTCTCGACTGACAGTCGGCAAGCTTTCCCGGAAGAGCGGCGTTTTCCATCGCGCTCTTTCTTCGAACGCTCTCCTTTGCCTTTCTTGCTGCCTCTCTTGCTCTTGAGGCTGCAAGCGCTTTATCAAATATCAGCCTTGCGGTCGCCGGATTTTCTTCAAGATATACCGACAGCTTATCGCTCACAAGCTTGTCAACAAGCGTTCTTATTTCTATATTTCCAAGCCTTGCCTTTGTTTGTCCTTCAAACTGAGATTCCTTAAGCTTTACGCTTATAATAACGGTTAAACCCTCTCTTACATCCTCTCCGCTGAGGTTTTTATCATTATCCTTTAATATTTTGAATTTTCTTGCGTAATTGTTCATCACTCTCGTAAGAGCGCGCTTAAAGCCGTCCTCGTGCGTTCCGCCGTCAGTCGTGTGAATATCGTTGGCAAACGACAAAATACATTCGTTGTAGCTTTCGTTATACTGCATTGCAATTTCAACAAAGGCGTCGCCGTCGTCAGAATTTGCGCTGTAATATATTATATCGTCGTGAACCGTGTCAAGGGATTTTTTCTTGTGTATGTATTCAACAAAGCTTTTTATTCCGCCGCTGTAGCAGTAATCTCCCCTTACTATATTATCAGGGTCTCTTCTGTCTATAAGCTCAATATCAAGTCCGGCATTCAAAAACGCCTGCTCTCTAAGCCTTGTTTCAAGCGTTTCAAAGTCGTATTCGAGAGTTTCCTTGAACATTTCCGGATCCGCCTTAAAGGAAACCTCCGTTCCCTTTCTGTCGGACTGTCCTATTATTTCAAGGTCGTTTATTATATTTCCTCTTTCATATCTTTGGAAATATATATTTTCTCCGTCATATACCTTTACCTCAAGCCATTCGGACAGAGCGTTTACGACCGACGCGCCTACTCCGTGAAGTCCGCCGCTGACCTTATATCCGCCGCCGCCGAACTTTCCGCCGGCATGAAGCACCGTGAATACCACAGTTACGGCGGGAATGCCCATTTTTGTGTTTACTCCGACAGGAATGCCTCTGCCGTTGTCGGACACTCTTATTATGTTGTCCGGCAGAATTTCAACATTGATTTTTGTGCAGTAACCGGCAAGCGCCTCGTCGATAGAGTTATCCACAATTTCATATACAAGATGATGAAGTCCTCTTGCTCCGGTCGAGCCTATATACATTCCCGGGCGCTTTCTTACCGCCTCAAGACCCTCCAGCACCTGTATTTCGTCGGCGCCGTATTCGGCGTCGGTCGTGGTGATCTCCATATTATCGATATTATCCGAATTGTCGGTATTTTCAATACTATCCAAGCTCTTTTCAATATTCTCGTTATCCATTTTAATCCTCCTGTATCGACTGCAAAAATCAAAGCCTCTTTCCGCCGTAAATATAAGGTATTCATTTACACGGTTATTGCGCCGGCTTTATTTTATTAAAATTATGTATCCTCAACTTTATTATAACACGGCATTCGCCGCAAACGCTTACAGTCCCCTTATTATATTTTAAAGCATTTTAAAATGAATTGTAAGCGTCATTTTATGCTTTAAGCTCTTTTTTTGTCCTTTTCATCTTCTGTTTTTTTATATCTTACCGTGTACGGAAAAAGCAGCACCGCTATTCCCACAACCGCAACCGTGATCAACAGACAGGCAAGTATTGTTATTCCGCTTACAAAATTCAAAAGCAGTATATTAATAACTATAAGCAGGGCGGCGACGATGCAGATAAAAATTATTCTCCCCTTAAGATACGAAACCTCAAAGCTTTTGCCGCAGTTATGACATTTTATGCTTTTTTTATGAGTGTTTTTCTTTACGTCGCCATATCTGTATATAGCCTTGCAGTAAGGGCATAATGGCAGCTTAAGCATTTAACCGCCTCCGTTTTAGCTTTTTGATTTATTTTTCGTCGTCGTCAATTTTTTCATATTTGCATACATAAGGCTGGAGAAAAAATTCCCCAAGCAGTAAAACAAATGTAACTATGACGGATGGTACGGTTCCGTTCTCCTGTAAAAGCGCGAAAAGAAGACAATCTATTCCTGCCACTAAAACAATGGCTATCGGAATTAAAATCAATCTTCCCGCGAATCTTTTATTCGCTATGGGTTTTTTACAGCTCTTGCATTTGAAGGTCTTGTTTCTCAAATTCTCCTTGACCTCCGCCGATGTGTAGCTCTCTCCGCAATGCGGACATTTTGGTAATTTAAACATTTGTCTTTTTCCTTTCATTACTATAATTTATAAATTTTATAAAAGGCAAAAAATTATTTTAAAATCTTCTTAATTTTAAGCCGGTTTACCTTAAATTTTTTCTTTCTCTTATTCTTGGGATCATCCGTGTATATTCCGGGCTTCCCTTAGGGTCTATTGTTTTTTCAAGCGTTAGCGGATTCATAATTTTTGTTGAGCCGCTGTCGTGCGATGAATTATACTGTGTCTGCGCGCCGCCGCTCTCAACAGCCTTTTTCGGTCTTTTCTTTCTTATAAGCGGAACAAATCTTATAAAAAACGGAATGCACATATAAAAAATAATAAATGGAATAAACATAAAGAATATGCAGAAGAAATTTCCTCTTAACGGCGTGAAAAGAAAAACCGCAAGCATTGCCGCCGCTATAAGACAAATTATAACGATAAAGACCTTAATATTTTTTATAAAATAAATAGTCGAGTTTCTCTTGCATTTTTTACAGGAATGCTCTCCGTTTGCTCTTTCCCTGATAGCAGTCAAATATGAAATTTTCTTTCCGCAGTACGGGCATTTTAAATTACTCATTTTAAGCATCTCCTAAAATTTTTAAATCCGGGCAAGATCGGCTTGCTTGACCGTTACCGTTTGTTTTAAGACTGATTGGACATATCCCTTCTCTTTTGCAGCGTTGCCGGAGAAAGTTGACAAAGATACGTCACGTTTTTGTCTTTGCCTTTATCCCTGCAAACAACAAAGGATTTCGGAATATCGGCGGCTGCGTTAATTATACTTCCTTTTTTTTCGCTCAGATTAAGAAATTTTCTTGTCGCCTTTGAAACAGTAGTGTTATCGGAATCAAAAATACCTACAATATCCTTTGTATTTATTACTACGTCGTTTCCAATATAAAGATACATTATTTTTCCTCAGCCTTTATTTCACCGTTATTTACAAAAAATATTCTTCCGCAGTCGAGATATTCAACGGCGGATCTGTCGCAGCAGCTTATAAAAACCTGCCTTTCAAGAGTTTTGTTGAGAAGAAACTTTTGCCTTTCAACATCAAGCTCGCTCAGCACGTCGTCAAGAATTATAAGCGGCTTTTCATCATTCTCACGCTGTAAAATATCAGCCTCCGAAAGCTTAAGCGCTATTACGGCGCTTCTTTGCTGTCCCTGAGAGCCGTATGTTCTCGCGCTTTTTCCGTTTATTAGTATTTCAATATCGTCCCTGTGAGGGCCTATTGTCGTAAAGCGATAGTTAATATCCTCTTTTCTTGATTTTTCAAGGCGCATAACAAGCTTTTTTTCAATCTCAGAAACGCTGTCGTTTTCAGACGCTTCAAACGAGCTTTTATAATTAAGCACAAGCTCCTCCTCGCCTGAGGATATTCCTCTGTATAAAGGATATGAGCTTTCTCTAAGCAGCTTTAAATAAGAAAATCTCTCAAACACCAAGGCAGCTCCCCAGGAGGCAAGGCTTAAATCCCACGGCTCAAGCATATTCTCTCCGCCGTTTTGTGAAACAGACCTTAACAGAGCGTTTCTTTGACTTAATATTTTATTAAACCTCATATAGATATTAGCGTATCTCGTTTTATATCTGCAAATTGCGCTGTCTATAAACTTTCTTCGCTCTCCCGGGCCGTTTTTTATCATTGTCAAATGCTCCGGGGAAAATACGACCGACGAGCAAACCCCTATCAATGCCGACGCAGATTTTTTTTTGACGCCGTTTATTTCAGCCTCCCTTTTCAGGGCTGTTATATTAAGACGTGCATTTTGTTCTCTTTCCTGTGAAAAAAAATCCGCGCTTATAACCGACGAGGTTTCGCCGTCCTTTATCAGCTCTCTGTCCTTCGCGCCCCGAAACGACCTTAATCCGTTGAACATCCAGATACATTCAAGCAAATTTGTCTTTCCCTGACCGTTTTTGCCGTAAATCACGTTGATATTCGGAGAGGTCTTTAAAGAGCCGTCTTTAAGATTTCTGAAATTCTTAAAACTCAGCTCGTTTAAAATCACCTTTTAAGCACCTCTAAAATTCTGTCTTCTACCTTTACCTTATCGCCGTTTTTAATTTTTTTTCCTCTTTGCGTGCATACTTCTCCGTTTAAAGAAACAAGACCGCTTTGAACAATTATTTTCGCCTGACCTCCGGTTTCGGCTATTCCTCCGAATTTTAAAAGACTGTCAAGCTTAATATAATCCTCTTCAATATATATTTTTTCAGCTTCCATAAAATCAGCCTCTCTGTAAAAGCATAGGCACGACTAAGAATAAATATGAATCTCCCTGAGTAGGCGTTATTTTCATTGCCGTTGAGCTGTTCTGAAGCTCTATTTTTATAATATCGGAATCCGTATTCCTCAAAGCCTCAAGAAGATGCCTGTTGCTAAAGCCTATTTCCATTTCGGCTCCCTTAACGGGCGTTTTTATAACGTCGTTTGCTTTTCCTATTGTAGTCGAGCAGGAAAGATTAATTTCTTCTCCGCTGAAAAACAGTCTTATCGGGCTTTGTATTTTTTCGGAAGTCAAAAGCGACATTCTCTCAACGCTGCTTATAAAATCCTTTGCCACAACGCAAGCCTCAGTCACCGTAGCCCTCGGAATAGTTCTGTTGTAATCTATAAAGCTTCCCTCAATAAGCCTTGTAAAAATTGAGTAGCTGTCTATTTCAAAAATCGCGTGTCTTTGTCCTGTGATTATTCTTATTTTACTGTCGTCCTCATCCGAGCCGAGCTTTAAAATTTCATTCAGCGCTTTTTTCGGAACAATAAATCTGCTGCTGTTTGAGTAATCAACAGTTTCCTTTCTTATTGCCATTTTTATTCCGTCTATGGCAACTATTTTAAAGACATTATTTTCAAATTCAAACAAAGCTCCCGTATAAACAGGCTTTGACATATCGTCCGACGTTGCGAATATTGTCTGCTTTATCATATTTTTGAGCAGAGAGCATTCAATTGAAATATCGTCGATTTTATCAAAGCCGGGAAGCTCCGGAAATTCGCCCGGATACATTCCCACTATCTGGTATTTTACTTCTCCGCTCGAAATATATGTTATGTACTTTTCATCTGTTTCTATTCTTATATCTTCCTTTGGCAGACGGCGCACTATATCGCCGAAAAGCTTTGCGTTTACGACAATTGCGCCCTCCTCTTCTATCTGAGCGTCTATATCGGTCGTTATTCCTATTTCAAGATCATATCCGCAAAGCTTAATCCTTCCTTTTTCCGCTCTTATCAATATTCCCTCAAGAGCCGGCAGAGTTGTTTTTGCTGAAACGGCTCTTTGAACATTAGTTACAGCCGCTGATAATAAATTCTGTTTGCAGTTTAACTTCATTTTTAACTCAGCTCCTTTTTCTTCGTTTATTTAACAACACAATAATAATACATTAATTAGTAGATAGTAGTAGTAGTAGTGCGTGTGGAAATGTTTAAAAATTCCTTTTCAGCCTTAATGACGGGAAATAACGGCAGAAGGCAATGTTTATTTTCTGTTTACGGATTGTTGATAAAAAAAATTGTTGATTTTTAAAATTACAATATGTTGAAATATGTTGAGTTAATGTGTATGAATATGTTTAAAGGGGCTTGGCTTATCAACAATTTAATGTTACTATGTTAATAAAAGAACAGGCTTTTTAAAGTTGTTATCTGTCCCTTATATTTTTAATAATATCCTCGACTGTCTCCTTTACCTTTGAGTCCTTTTTCATAAGCTCTTCAACATGATTTATTGAGTGAAGAACGGTTGAATAATGTCTGCCGCCAAATTCGTCTCCTATTTGTTTTACAACAAGAGTTGTCAGGTTTCTTGTTATGTATATCGCTATATGTCTTGCGTTTGAAAGCGACGCCTTCCTGCTTTTGAGAGATCTTATATCCTCCGGCTCTACGCCGTATGTCCGCGCCACCTCTTCAATTATGTTTTCAACCGTTACCTGAGGCGGAACGTCGCTGTTTAGTATTTCGGATATTGTGTCCTGTGCGGTAGACATATTTATCTTTTCGCCGTTTAGATTGCTTTTTGCCTTGAATTTTTTAACAACGCCTTCAAGCTGACGTATGTTTGTTTTAAGCTTTTGCGCAATGTAGTTGCATATTTCATCGGGAATAACTATGCCCAAAAGCTCTGCCTTTCTTTTTATTATAGCTACTCTGATTTCAAAATCAGGCGGCTGAATGTCGGCGATAAGTCCTGATTCAAATCTGCTTCTTATCCTGTCCTCAAGTGTTTTTATTTCCTTCGGAGGACGGTCAGAGGTCAGAACAATTTGACTTTTTGCCTCATAAAGACTGTTGAAGGTGTGGAAAAATTCCTGCTGGGTAGCGTCCTTACCTCCTATGAATTGAACGTCGTCTACCAAAAAGACGTCGACAAACCTGTATTTTTCGCGAAACTCCTTTGTTTTTGAGGTTCTGATAGCATCTATTATTTCGTTTGCAAATTCGTCGCCTCTTACATAGAGAATATTTGCCTTTTCGTTTTTAGCCTTTATTTCATTTCCTATAGCTTTAAGAAGATGAGTTTTTCCGAGACCCGAATTTCCGTATATAAAAAGAGGATTATATGCGTTAGCCGGATTTGCCGCCACCGCCTGAGCAGCCGCGTGTGCAAAATTATTCGAGCTGCCGACGATGAATGTGTCGAAGGTGTATTCGTAATCTCCGTTTTCCGATATTTTTTCTTCGCTTTCGTCGTTATTATCTTTATTAAGCTCGTCGGGAATTGTTATTTTTACATCTATATCGGCTGCAAAAACATCCTTGAATGCCTTTTCTATTAAAGATAAATAAAATTTGTTAAGCGTTTGTCTGTGAAAATCGTTCGGAGCCATTATTGTGGCAACGCCTTTGTCAAAGTCAAGATTTATCGGTTCTATCCTGCTTATCCAGGTTTTATACGCCACGTCCGTTATTTCGTTTTTGCAGTAATTGCATATGATTTCCCATGCTTCTCTGAACTCGTCCAATTTTATCCCCCTAAATTTATACGTATTTTAGTTATTTTAATTCAAATGAAGTATTTTTAAGTAAAGCATATTTAAAATTTAAAATGTTAAATTACACTTCTTCCCCATTCTGACTATCAATTTATTTTAACATATTTTTTTATTTTAGGCAATGTTTTTATTTTAAATACGCAAAATTCGACTATTTGAAAGATTTGAAAAAAAATCGAGAAAATTTTTATGTAATTTTATTTTAATAAATTTAAAATTTGTGTATGTAAGATTTAATATATACAATATATTGATAAAAAATAAGGAGTTAAAAATTTTGTGAAGATAAATAATATAAATAGGTTGAGTAAAAGGAAAAAAACAGGAAAAATAAGTGTTGACGATTTTACATATTTACGTTATAATGCTAAATTGCAAGGTTAATACCCGAAAGGAGGGTTTTCTATGCTGAGAACATATCAGCCTAAAAAGCTCCACAGAAAAAAGGAGCACGGCTTCAGAAAGAGAATGTCTGATTCAAACGGCCGCAAGGTTTTGGCTCGAAGAAGAGCAAAGGGAAGAAAAAAGTTGTCTTACTAAAATTGAGACCACTTAATTGTGGTCTTTTTTTTGCTTCCCTTAATTTTATTTTCGGTTTTCAGGTATTTCGTATTTATTATTATGTATATTAACTGTTTGCTTAGGCGGTTTTTTTATGGCGGAAATTGTCAAATTTAAAGAAAACAGAGATTACAGAAGAATGTATAGAATGGGAAATTCATTTGTTTCGCCCATTTTGGTTATTTATGTAATGAAAAACAGAAATAAAAATATAAGATACGGAATAACAACAGGGAAAAAAACAGGAAACGCAGTGCAGCGAAACAGGTCAAGAAGAATTATTAAAGCCGCCTTTGATCAGGTATCAAAAAATGTTCCGCCGGGATATGATTTTGTTTTTGTTTCAAGGACAAAAACCTCGTATGTAAAAAGCACCGATATTGCTGACTGTATGAATAAGCAGCTGAAAAGAGCGGGTGTTTTGTAATGAAGCGTCCGCTGATTTGGCTTATCAGATTTTATCAAAAAAATATTTCACCAAGAAAAAAGCCCTGCTGCCGCTTTGTTCCAAGCTGCTCTCAATATGCGCTTGAAGCGATTACTCGGTTTGGAGCGTTTAAAGGCGGATTTATGGCTTTATGGCGCATTTTGCGATGTAATCCCTTTTGCAGGGGCGGATATGACCCTGTTCCGGAAAAAAGGTCAAAGGAATGTAAATAACAGGAGGTCGCAACCTATTATATGGACATATTTAACTTTATAGGCAGCCTGCTCGGATATGTGCTTTATTTCTGCTTTATGATAGTGAGAAATTATGCGTGGGCAATAATTTTATTCACCATTATAATTAAGGCTATAGTATTCCCTACCTCTATCAAGCAGCAGAAAAATATGGCGAAAAACGCCCGTATGGCTGCAAAGCAAACGGAGCTGAGAGAAAAATACGGCAATGACAGAGTAAAAATGAACGAGGAAATGCAAAAGCTGTATGAAAAAGAGGGTATAAGCCCGACAAGCGGCTGTCTTACCACAATGCTTTTGCCTATGATTCTTTTGCTCGGCGTTTATTATTCTGTTATAAATCCGCTTACAAATACAATACATCTTGCGGCAGATAAGGTAAACAACTGTATTTCATATTTAAATACGCTGCCCGGAATAGGAACGAGCTTTAACAATTTTTACGGACAAATAGAAATTCTTAAGCTTTCACAATCGAACGAGGGCGTCGGCTTTTTAAAGGCTAACGGCTTTAACGGCTCTGAAATTTCTCAAATTCAGGAATTTGGCTCAAGCTGTAATCTTTTTGGGCTTGATTTGCTCGGCAGACCGAGCGAGGGCGGATTGAATCCGTTTACAAACATACTTATTCTGATTCCTGTGCTTTGTCTTGTGTCATCACTTGTAACGCAGCTTATAACAATGAGATTTCAGCAGAAAAACACAGGTCAGAAGCAGGCAGGCTGTATGAAATTCGCTTTTCTTATAATGCCTCTGTTCAGTGTGTATATTTCATATTCCGTACCTGCGGCTGTAGGCTATTATTGGATAATTTCAACTCTTCTCGGTCTTGCGCAGACTCTCCTGCTGCAAAAATTCTATAATGTTGATATTATGAATGCAAAATCCGAGGCTCAAAGGGTTTCTCTTTTACAGCTTAATGAAAAGAACGTCAAATATGAATATAATCCGAGAGTAAGAAATTCAGAAGCGGTAAATAATAATAAGTCAAAAAACAATTCTGCTAAAAAGAAAAGCGGAAGGAAGAAATAAAAGGTATATATTTTTTGGAGGTGCAAATTGTGTTAAAAGAAGCAATCGGTATTGGAGAGACCGAGCAGGAGGCGCTTGAAGATGCCTGCAAGCAGCTTGGAGTAGAATCACACGAGGCGGATTTTGAAATTATTGAAAGACCGATTAAGAAGAAATTTGGTATTTTCGGCGGAAGTCCGGCAAAGGTAAAAGCATTTATAAAAGTTTCTCCGGCTGATGTTGCGGCGGAATATGTTAAAAATATTCTTAAGGCTATGGATTTTGATTCTATAAGCGTAAATGTCAGCGAAATTGAAAACGGCGCTCAGATCGACCTTGAGGGCGAGGATGTCGGAGCCGTTATAGGCAGAAGAGGAGAAACTCTGGACGCTATTCAGTATCTTGCGGGATTGGTAGCAAATCACGTTGACAACAACTATTTCAGAATTACGATAAATACCGGCAATTACAGAGAAAAGAGAGAAAAAACTTTACAGATTCTTGGAAGAAAGCTTGCGTTTAAGGCTATAAAAACAGGAAGAAACGTATCGCTTGAGCCGATGAATCCATATGAAAGAAGAATTATTCACACTGCGGTACAGGGCGTCAACGGCGCTGTTTCGTGGAGTGAAGGCGAAAGCATAAGCCGCCATGTTGTAATAGGCATAGACCCTAAAAATCCGCCGAGAAGGAATTATAACAACGGACACAGAAGAAATAATAAAAGAGGCGGATATAACGGCAACAGGAGAGGCTATTCAAAGCCTGCGGAGCAAAAAACCGACGCCGCGTCAGGCAGTGTTGAAAGAGAGCCGATAAACGAGGGCGGAAGCTACTCTCTTTACGGAAAAATAACCGTACCGAAGAAAACCGGCGCAGAGGAAGAATGATAGAAGCTTTAAGCAGGGATTGTCAAGCGCAAGCCCTGCTTTTTTTGCGGATTTCTTAATTTAAGCCCGCCTTATTTTAATTGACAGAGCAGGTATTTTGTATTTAAAATATCCGGAGATGATAAGAAATGAACTCTACAACTATTGCCGCAATATCAACCGCGCAGGGCGCGGGCGGTATCGGCGTTATAAGAATAAGCGGAGACGATGCGATTTTTATCGCAGACAAGGTGTTTAAGGGAATAAACGGAAAATCGCTTTGTGAATATAACGGCTACAGCGCCGGATTCGGATATATTTATGACGGCGGTGAAAAATTAGACGAGGCTGTGGCGCTTGTTTTCAGAGCGCCGCACAGCTATACGGGAGAAAACGTGGTAGAGCTTTCCTGTCACGGAGGAGTATACATAACGGGGCAGGTGCTTAGAGCTGTGTTAAATGCCGGAGCAATACCTGCCGCGGCCGGCGAATTTACAAAAAGAGCCTTTTTAAACGGCAAGCTTGATCTTACAGAGGCTGAGGCTGTAATGAATATAATCTCGGCTCAGAGTAAGACCGCCGCAAGAGCTGCCCTTAGCTGCAAGGAGGGCAGCCTCAGTAAAAAAATTGACGCTATAAGCTCTTGCTTGATAGATATTGCGGCGCATATATCGGCATGGGTGGATTTCCCTGAGGAGGATGTTCCCGAGGTTGAGGATGAAAAGCTTTTAGCGGCTTTTGAAGCGGCAAAATCCGATTTAAATGCGCTTATATCGGGCTATGACGCTGGAAGAGCCGTGACTCAGGGCATAGACACGCTTATAATAGGAAAGCCGAACGTTGGCAAATCCACCTTGATGAACCTGCTTTCGGGCTGTGAAAAATCAATAGTTACGGATGTACCGGGTACGACAAGAGATATAATTGAGGAAACCGTTTTGGTCGGGAATGTTATTTTAAGGCTTTCCGACACGGCAGGTCTGAGGAAAACCGAGAATATTGTCGAAAAAATAGGCGTTGAAAGGACAAAGCAGAGGCTTGAACGGTGCGGACTTATTATCGCCGTGTTCGACGGCTCGTTGCCTATTGACAGCGAGGATATAAGCCTGCTTGAGAAAATTGGCGATATTCCGGCGATTGCCGTAGTAAACAAAAGCGATAAGGGCAGGCTTACTGAGCTTGACGATATAAAAAAATATATTCCGAATGTTGTTGAATTGTCTGCCAAAAGCGGCGACGGATTAACATCGCTGGTTGAAAATGTTGAAAAAATCTGCGGTACGGGGAATTTTAACCCGTCACAGCCGCTCGTTGCCAACGAACGTCAGCTTCTTCAGGTGAAAAACGCGGCGTCCTCAGTTGACGACTGCATCTCCGCTCTGCGCGACGGGTTCGGACTTGACGCTGTTTCGGTCGCACTTCAGGACGCTGTTGACTGTCTGCTCGGCATTACGGGCAAAAAGGCTTCGGACGCGGTTATTGACACTGTTTTTGAAACATTCTGCGTTGGAAAATAATTTAAGGAGCAATTGTTTATGGGTTATTATGCTGGTAAATATGACGTCGCGGTTATCGGCGCCGGTCACGCCGGAATAGAGGCAGGGCTTGCAGCCGCAAGGCTCGGATGTAAAACCGCTGTCTTTACCATAAATATGGACGCAGTTGGAAATTGCCCGTGTAATCCGTCAATAGGCGGAACGGCAAAGGGACATCTTGTGCGTGAAATAGACGCTCTTGGCGGAGAGATGGGAAAAACCGCCGACGAGTGCTTTTTGCAGATGAGAATGCTTAACAAAGGAAAAGGGCCGGCTGTCCACTCTCTCAGAGCGCAGATAGACAGAAGAAAATACTCCTCCGTTATGAAGCACAAGCTTGAGCTGCAAAAAAATCTTGATTTGCGTCAGGCTGAAATTGTTTCTATTGAGCGCTTTAACGATAATTGGAAGCTGCAAACAAGAATGAATGCCGAATTTGAATGCAGGGCTGTTATTATAGCGACCGGCACGTTTCTCGGCGGAAAAATATATATCGGCGACGTATCCTTCGAGAGCGGCCCGGACGGAATTTTTCCCGCGTCGTTTCTCGGCGAGTCTATAAGAAGGCTAGGAATTTCAACAAGGCGCTTTAAAACAGGTACGCCGGCAAGGGTGCTTAAAAGCTCTGTCGATTTTTCTCAGCTTGAGGTTCAGACGGGCGACGAACCGCCTGTACCGTTTTCTTATGACACCGAAGAGCTTGGCGAGAACAAGGCTGTCTGCCATATAAGCTATACAAACGAAAAAACAAAGGAAATAATACTTAAAAACATTCACCGCTCTCCCCTGTACGGCGGAAAAATAGAGGGTGTAGGGCCGAGATATTGCCCAAGCATAGAGGATAAAATCGTCAGATTCAGCGATAAACCGAGGCATCAGCTGTTTATTGAGCCTTGCGGCATTGACACCGAGGAAATGTATATACAGGGAATGTCGTCCTCTTTGCCGGAGGATGTTCAAATTGAGTTTTACCATACGATAAAGGGCCTTGAAAATGCGCTGATTATGCGCAGCGCATATGCTATCGAGTATGACTGTATAGATCCGCTTCAGCTGGACGCTACTCTTGAATTTACGGATTATTCCTGCCTTTACGGCGCAGGACAGTTCAACGGAAGCTCCGGCTATGAGGAGGCTGCGGCTCAAGGCTTGATAGCCGGCATAAACGCCGCTTTAAAGGTAAAAGGGAAAAAGCCGTTTATACTTGACAGAGCAAGCTCGTATATAGGAACGCTTATAGACGATCTTGTTACAAAGGGTGTTTCCGACCCGTACAGAATGATGACCTCACGCAGCGAATACAGGCTTATACTAAGGCAGGATAACGCCGATTCCAGATTGACTCCGCTCGGCAGGGATATAGGGCTTATTTCCGACGACAGATGGAAACGCTTTAATGAAAAGCAGAAAAACAAGAAAAATGAATATAACAGACTTAAAAAAACAGTAATTGCGCCGAGCGAAAGGCTGAATGAAATACTTGTTTCACATGAAACATCTCCAATCAGCACAGGCATAAGGCTGATTGAGCTTATTAAAAGACCGCAGCTTGGCTATGAGGCGCTTAAGGAGATAGACACCGAAAGGCCGAGCATTGACCCGAACATATTTGAGCAGGTTGAAACAGAGGTAAAATACGAGGGCTATATAAAGCGGCAGGAGGCGCAAATTGAGCAGATGCGCCGTCTTGAGGGCAGGATTTTGCCGAAAAATGTTGATTACAGCAGTATTTCCGGACTGCGGCTTGAGGCGCAGGAGAAGCTGAACAAAATAAAGCCGCAAAATCTTGGTCAAGCCTCAAGAATAAGCGGAGTTAGTCCGGCGGATATATCTGTGCTTATAATTTGGCTTTCACAGCAGAAGAAGGATTGATGACATGACAAGCGCACAGCTTACAGCGGAGCTTACAAAGAAAAGCGGATTTGCCTTAGACGGCGAGCAAATTAAAAAGCTTGATATATTTGAAAAACTGCTGCTTGAATGGAACAGCAAAATGAACCTTACGGCAATAACCGACAGCGAAGAAATCGCCGTAAAGCATTTTTACGACAGCATTACGCCTGCTATATATACGGATATACCGAAAAATTCGTCAATTATCGACGTTGGAACAGGCGCGGGCTTTCCCGCGATACCTCTTGCTATTGTGAGACCGGACCTTAAATTCACTCTGCTTGACAGTCTTAATAAAAGACTTGTGTTTTTGGAAGCGGCGGCAAGGGAGCTTAAATTAGACGTAAGGCTTATACATATGAGAGCCGAGGACGCCGCGCGAGAAAAGGACTTCAGAGAAGGCTTTGACGTTTCGGTGTCAAGGGCGGTGGCGGTAATGCCCGTGCTCTGCGAATACTGCATACCGTTTGTGAAGAGAGGCGGAATGTTTATAGCTATGAAGGGCGCAAACGCACAAGCCGAGACGGATAAAAGCCTTAACGCGATAAAAACACTTGGAGCTGAGCTTGAAAAAAGGGTAAGCCTGAAACTGTCCGATGGCAGTGAAAGAATGCTTGCGGTTATAAGAAAAACAGGCTTTACTCCGGAGGAATATCCTCGCCGCGGCTCAAGAATAAATAAAAAGCCGCTTTAAAAATTTTTGAATGCAATAAATTACTTATATCAAACGGCTTGCGCTGCAACGCCGTTTTTTTATATTAAAAACGATATTTCAGAAAAAATTTTTTCCTGCGTCCATATTTTGACATAATATTACGAATAAGCCTGTTATTATAGCCTTGTAAGGACAAGCTGATTAATTTATATACGGAGGTGCAGGCAGTTGCTTTTTCAATCAAGAGAAGAAAACAAACTGACAAATCTATCAATTTCGCAAATAAACCAAAATCGTTTTCAGCCGAGAGAGGACTTTAACCGTGAAGAGCTGCTAAAGCTTGCTGCAAGCATCGAAGTAAACGGTCTTATCCAGCCTATTATTGTTCGTAAGGTTTCTCCCGACGGCTATGAGCTTGTTGCCGGCGAAAGAAGGCTTAGAGCCTGTGTTATGGCAGGGCTTACAAAAATACCGGCTGTTGTGATAAACTGCTCTCAGAGGCAAAGCGCCGTTTTTGCGCTTGTTGAAAACCTTCAGCGCCTCGACCTTAATATGTTCGAGCAGGCAAGGGCAATAAGAAAAATACTGCTTGATTGCCGCATGACGCAGGAGCAGCTTGCAAGACAGCTTGGAAAAACACAAAGCACCATTGCTAACAAGCTCAGGCTTCTCAGGCTTGAGGAGGAGGAGCAGGACTTGATTTTACAGCTTGGTCTTTCCGAGCGTCACGCCAGACTTTTTATTAAGCTTGAGGGCAAGCAAAGAATTGACTGCATTAAAAAAGCAGGCAAATATAATATGTCCGTCGCGCAAACCGAGCAGATGATAAAAAATCTTTGTGAAATCGAAGAAAAGCCGGCGCAGCGCCCGAAAATAGTGTTTAAGGACGTAAGAATATTTATGAACACTATCAATAAAGCGATTGAAACCATGAAGCACAGCGGTGTAAACGCCGCCCTGCTAAAAAAAGAAAACGACGAGTATATTGAATATACGGTAAAAATACAGAAAAACGCGCCACACACCGCGTCGGCGAAGAAAACAGCCTGATTGCCGTGTAATAAATGCGGCGGCATAAAAAAGAGTACGACTATTTTATTCATACCCATTTCCTTATCTGAACCCCTTATGCAAAAAGCCTCGGAGAGATCCGGGGCTTTTTGTCTGTCAATAAATGAGCTTTTAAGTCTGCTTGCTTTTCTCTTTGATGCAAACAGCGTCGTAATTTAAGCCTTAGCCCGGTTTCACGTGGAACAAAAAGTCGGATTATTGAAAAAACCCCTTTAAATAAGACGGCAAAGGTGATATAATGTTAATTACTTAATAGCAAGGCGAAAGGAATGAAAGCTTTTTGGCGAAAATCATAGCGGTTGCCAATCAAAAGGGCGGCGTGGGAAAAACAACCACATCGGTCAATTTGTCGGCAGCTCTTGGAATAAACGGAAAGAAGACCCTGCTTATAGACGTTGATCCGCAGGGAAACGCAACAAGCGGCGTTGGAATTGACAGAAGAACCGTGTCAAAATCCACATATGATATTTTGGTCGACGGCATAAAGGCGTCGCAGGCGGTCATACACACCGATTTTAAATGTCTGGATCTTTTGCCGTCAAGTCTTGACCTTGCCGCAAGCGAGATTGAGATTATTGACAAAAAGCACCGCGAGTCCATTTTAAAAAATTCGGTCAATCCTATACGCAGTGAGTACGATTACATTATTATAGACTGTCCGCCGTCGCTTGGACTTATAACGACAAACGCACTGTGCCTTGCCGACAGGCTTTTGGTACCGATACAGTGCGAGTATTATGCGCTTGAGGGACTTTCACAGCTGATGAACACCGTGCGCAGAGTAAAAAGGCAATATAATGAGCGCCTTGAAATGGAAGGCGTTTTGCTGACGATGTATGACGGAAGATTAAATCTTACGCAGCAGGTTGTTCAGGAGGTGAAAACCTATTTTCCCCGAAAGGTTTTCGCGACTGTAATATCAAGAGGAGTGAGGCTTTCGGAGGCTCCAAGCTTTGGAAAGCCGGTTATGTATTACGACAAAAGCTGCAAGGGAGCGCAGGCATATATGGCGCTTGCGCAGGAAATTATAAATAAGAAATAGGAGGGTAAATAATGGCAGTGAAAAGAGGGGGACTCGGCAAGGGGCTGAGCGCGATATTTATGGAAAACGAGAGCGAGGACAGCAGCCGCACCCTAACGCTTAAAATATCGGAGCTTCAGCCGAACAGAAATCAGCCGAGGCGTGAATTTGACGAGAAATCGCTGGCGGAGCTTGCCGACTCCATATCGCAGCACGGAATTTTGCAGCCGCTTTTGGTAAGGCCGTTTCTTGACGGAGGGTATCAGATCGTGGCAGGCGAAAGGCGCTTTCGCGCGGCAAGGATGGCAGGGCTTACGGAACTGCCGGTTGTAATAAGAGATTTGTCGGACAGCGAAACCATGCAGCTTGCGCTTATAGAAAATCTCCAAAGAGAGGATCTTACCCCGGTTGAAGAGGCTATGGGATATAAACAGCTTATTGACGAATACGGACTTACGCAGGAGGAGGTTTCAAGGGTTGTCGGAAAATCAAGACCGGCGGTCGCAAACGCGCTAAGGCTGCTTTCTCTTCCGGCTGACATTCAAGCGCTTATCTCAGAGGGAAAGCTGAGCGCCGGTCACGGCAGGACGCTGCTTTCGTTTAAGAACGAAAAGGATATGGAAAGAGCGGCAAGGCTTGCCTCGACCGAGGACATATCGGTAAGGGAGCTTGAAAGGCTCGCAAGGAGGAGCAATAAATCCCAAGACGCATCTGACCCTTTAAGGAGCACGGAAAAGGGGCTGTCTTATTTCAAGGAGGTCGAGCTTGCGCTTAAGGAGCACTTAGGAAGAAAAGTTACGGTAATAGGCACAGAGAAAAAGGGTGTGCTTGAAATAGAGTTTTACGGAGTTGACGATTTAACTCATATTGCAAAATTACTCGGTAAAGAGGGAGAATAAGAAAAAATGCTGGATATTAAATTTTTAAGGGAAAACCCAGACGCGGTTAAGGAAAACATCAAAAAGAAATTTCAGGACAAAAAGCTCTGCCTTGTAGATCAGGTGATAGAGCTTGACGCCCGTATGAGAAAGGCAAAGCAGGAGGCTGACTCATTAAGGGCGAACAGAAACAAGCTTTCAAAGCAGATTGGCGCTCTTATGGCGCAGGGAAAAAAAGAAGAGGCGGAGCAGACAAAGCAGCTTGTAAAGGAGCAGGGCGACCGGCTGGCGTCTCTTGAGGAGCAGGAAAAGCAGCTTTATGACGAGGTTCACAAGAGAATGCTCGTTATTCCGAATATTATTGACGAGTCGGTGCCTATAGGCAAGGATGACAGCGAAAACGTAGAGCTTACACGCTACGGCGAGCCTGTAGTGCCGGATTTTGAGGTTCCGTACCATACCGAAATAATGGAAAAGCTTAACGGCATAGACCTTGACAGCGCAAGAAAGGTTGCCGGAAACGGATTTTATTATTTAATGGGCGACATAGCAAGGCTTCATTCAGCCGTGATCTCATACGCAAGAGATTTTATGATAAACAAGGGATTCACCTATTGCGTACCGCCGTTTATGATAAGAAGCAATGTTGTAACCGGTGTTATGAGCTTTGACGAGATGGACGCGATGATGTATAAAATAGAGGGCGAGGATCTTTATCTTATAGGCACAAGCGAACATTCTATGATCGGAAAATTCATAGACACCATAAACAAGGAGGAGGAGCTGCCGTATACTCTGACAAGCTATTCCCCCTGCTTCAGAAAAGAAAAGGGAGCGCATGGCATTGAGGAAAGAGGCGTTTACAGAATACACCAGTTTGAAAAGCAGGAAATGATAGTCGTATGCCGTCCGGAGGACAGCATGATGTGGTTTGACAAGCTGTGGAGCTACACGGTAGAGCTTTTCCGCTCGCTTGACATTCCAGTCAGAACGCTTGAGTGCTGCAGCGGTGATCTTGCCGATTTAAAGGTAAAATCAATAGACGTTGAGGCGTGGTCGCCGAGACAGAAAAAATATTTTGAGGTGGGAAGCTGCTCTAACCTTGGCGACGCTCAGGCACGCAGGCTTAAAATAAGAGTAAACGGAGAAAACGGAAAATATTTTGCACACACTCTGAACAACACGGTTGTTGCTCCGCCGAGAATGCTGATAGCGTTTCTTGAAAACAATCTTGAGGCGGACGGCTCGGTGAGAATACCTCAGGCGCTCAGGCAGTATATGGGCGGCGCAAGCCTGATAACCCCCAAAAGGGCGGATTGATAAAAGCGCGGAATAAACATTTTGCAGAAAGTCACAGATTATGGCTTATTAATACTAAAAAACAAGTTGACAAACGTCAAATAAGCTGTTAAAATCGAATTTAAAATATCCGCAAAAATAAAGTGAATTAACAGGAGGAGTGAGAGTATGCTGAACAGCAATTTCAGTGAAAAGTTTATTAAAGAGGGTCTTACCTTCGACGATGTTCTTCTGATACCGGGTGAATCAAATGTCGAGCCGAAAAACGTAGATGTAAGCACGCATATAACAAAGAAAATCAAGCTTAACACACCTCTTATGACCGCCGCAATGGATACCGTAACCGAAACAAATATGGCTATCGCCATGGCAAGAGAGGGCGGAATAGGCGTAATACACAAAAATATGTCTATAGAGCAGCAGGCGGATCAGGTTGACAGGGTAAAGCGCTCTGAAAACGGAGTTATAGTAAATCCGTTCTTTCTCGCTCCCGAAAACACCGTAAGCGAAGCAAACGAGCTTATGGCTAAATACAAAATAAGCGGAGTTCCCATTTGCTGTGACGGAAAGCTTGTGGGAATACTTACAAACCGCGACCTTAGATTTATGACCGAATACGACTTCTCACAGCCGATTTCAAATGTTATGACAAAGGATAATCTCATAACGGCGCCGGTTGGAACAAAGCTTGAGCAGGCTCAGGAGATACTTCGCAGGCATAAGATAGAGAAGCTTCCTCTTGTTGATGAAAACGGATATTTAAAGGGACTTATTACAATAAAGGATATTGAAAAGGCAAGTCAGTATCCAAATTCCGCGAGGGATGACGCCGGCAGGCTTTTGTGCGCTGCGGCAATCGGCGCAACGCCGGACGTGCTCGACAGAGTTGCGGCTCTTGTTGCGGCTCAGGTAGATCTTCTTGTGCTTGATTCTGCTCACGGTCACAACAGAAATGTCATCAATGCGGTAAAAACGGTTAAAAAGGCATATCCGAGCGTTCAGCTTGTGGCAGGTAATGTGGCAACCGCAGAGGCTACAAGGGCGCTTATAGACGCCGGAGCGGACTGCGTTAAGGTTGGAATAGGCCCGGGCTCAATATGCACCACGAGAGTGGTTGCCGGCATAGGCGTTCCGCAGATCACGGCTATATATGATTCCGCCTGCGCCGCCGCGGAATACGGCATTCCGATAGTTGCAGACGGAGGAATAAAATATTCGGGAGATATTGTAAAGGCTCTTGCCGCAGGCGGCAGCGTAGCTATGATAGGCTCGCTCGTGGCAGGCTGTGAGGAATCTCCGGGCGAAACTGAAATATATCAGGGCAGACAGTTTAAGGTGTATAGAGGAATGGGCAGCCTTGGAGCAATGGGCAAGGGCAGCCAGGACAGATACTTCCAGAGCGGATTTAAAAAGTTTGTTCCGGAGGGAGTAGAGGGCCGAGTTCCTTACAAGGGAATGCTCAGTGAAACAATATATCAGATGATAGGCGGACTGAGAGCCGGTATGGGTTACACGGGCTGCGGAAATATAGAGGAGCTCCACGAAAAGGCAAAGTTTGTAAAGATTACCGGCGCGGGACTTAAGGAGAGCCATCCGCATGATATTCAGATTACAAAGGAAGCGCCAAACTACTCATTTTCACTCTAACACTCTGATTTAATATGATTTATTTTCGTGCCGGCGGTAAGCTTTACCGTTGTGGCGCGGGTTAAAAAGGGGAAAAGCATTTGCTTTTCCCCTTTTCGTTTCTCTCACAAGCAATTTTTTCTTAATTAAGCTTTTATACCCGTAAAGCGGATTTAAATAAAAATAATTTTTTGATATAGCAAGTGGGGGTTTACGGGGGAGCGTCAGCTCCCCCTGCACCTCATCATTCTCGTATAAGGAATATTTATTTTTAAGTTTTTGCTTGCCTTGGAGTGTTTGCACTCTGCTCTCTGTCTGTGAGAGAAGATTAATTATGCGTTCAAATATGTGAAAGAAGATTAAAACTTTTATTTACTTGCAATCTTTAAGCAGGCTTTGGGGTTGCAAGGGGCGTTAGCCCCTTGCATAATAAACTAATATAAAGTAGCAGGCAGGTCGCCTTAAGGCGGTCTGCCTGCGGTCAAAAGGATTAAAACTAAATTTTATTTTAAATTAAAGCTTTTATGCTTTGAAAAATAAGATTTATAACCCTACTTCGCCCTCGTGCCGGGCAGGCACTTTCTTTCCCTCGTGGGAAAGAAAGCAAAGGACGTTTAAGGGAAAGGGCTACGGCGCCCTTCCCCTTAAAAATCCCCAACCCCCAGCCAAAGGGAGATCCCTTTGCAAACCCCGCCGGTTCTTTCCGCTATATACCATTTGTTAAAATTATCTGACGTTCCGCTTCCACCCGCGATTAACGGTTCAATGTTTAACCTTTCGTTTGCTTGCGCAAAAGTCGCCCCGAAACATTTTATTTCGTTCGGAAACATCTCTCGTTTAAGGAATATTTATTTTCAAGCTTTTGCTTGCCTTGGAGCGTTTGCGCTCGGCATTCTGCCCCGAGAGGGAAGATTGATTGTACGCAATATATAGCAGGCGGCGGCACGAATTTAAACTAAAAAATCTAAGGGCGGCTGTGCGTATCGCAAACGGCTTTGGTGATTTTAACGAAAAAAATAAGCCCTCCGTATTTTCGCAAGGCACAACAGATTGTGCCAATCAAACGGAGGACTTATTTGAAATTTTGTGTAGAACAGGTAAAATTTGTGAAATAAAGGCGTAATTTCTTTTATGAAATAAAGAAAATCCTTAAAAATCAGGGCGGAAAGGGTAAAATTATCAACATTTCCTTAAAAGAAAAAACGATTTAAAAACACAAGATATAGTGTTTTTAACATTTTGTTTTTATATATGCGGAAGAAAAATTCAATTTGTTGGGAAATAAGAAAAAACTAATAACATTATTAACATTTTGATGTTGATAACTTTGCTCTTTTTAATATTTTGAAGAAAAATTTATTTTAAATTTCAATGGGCAATTTGCACAAAGGCTTTTAATAAAGATACGGAAAAACGGCGTTCGGATAAAAAATACTCCCCTTAAGCGAGTCATATTCGCTTTTCAAAATTGAATAATGCTCAAGATTTACAGGCCTGCCGTCCTTTATCATCTCGTCCCTGCCTGTTCCCTCGTAGATAAAACCGCATTTAAGCATTACAGCGCGCGAGGCTTGGTTGAAGTCCATACACCTGCCGTGTATCCTCAAAAGTCCGAGCCGCTCAAAGCCAAATCCGATAATAAGCTTAGAGGCGAGAACGGCATATCCCAAATGCTGATATTTTGAGCGTATTATATATGTTATATCCGCGCTTTTATTAGGATAAAAAATGCCTATCAGTCCTATGTTTCCGATTAAATCGCCGGTTGCCGCGCTGAAGACGCCAAATTCAAGGTCGCTCCTTTTTTTAAAGCTGCGCCTGACGCCGTCAAGCCACATTGCGGCATATGAACGGTCGCAGCATTTTGGTATTGAACAGGTGGTGCGGTAAATTCCGGGCTCTGAAAGCATCATATGCACAGCGTTGAGGTCAGAGCGCCTGTATTCCCTTATTATTATTCCGCCAAAGCGAATAAACAAATTCATATAAAAAACCCCTCCGACTATAAATATAGTACAAAGGGGGAGTTTATGCAAGCCGCAGAGCCTTAGCGCTGAAAAAAGAAAAAATCCCCGAAATTTTTTTCGGGGATTTTTGGTGACCCGGACGAGAATCGAACTCGTGTTACCGCCGTGAAAGGGCGGTGTCTTAGCCGCTTGACCACCGGGCCGAATTGGTAGCGGAAATAGGACTTGAACCTACGACACTTCGGGTATGAACCGAATGCTCTAGCCAGCTGAGCTATTCCGCCATATAGTTGCTGTTCACAGTGAGAACAAGAGATATTATATTATATTAATACGCCTTTGTCAAGCATTTTTTATTTTTGCCGCCTCATCCTTTCGGACGGGCGGCAAATTAAGATAAATATTTTGAAATTAAGACATAAAGGCGTGAAATCCGCACCGCAGACAGGCGTTTTTAGCAAAGCTTAAAAAGCGGACGGCATCAATCGCCGTTACACTACAAAAGCGACGGTTACTGCTCAAGCGCCGCTATAGCGGATTTTATCATTTCGATTTTTTCGCGTTCTCTTGCCGCCTGTCCCCTAACGGTCTCAACGACCTTTTCGGGCGCTTTTGATATAAAGCCTTGATTATTCAGCTTGCCCTGAGACTGAGCGTAAAGCTTTTCAACTGCCGAAAGCTCTTTTTTCAGTCTGGCAAGCTCGGCGTCCTTGTCGACAAGCTCGTCGAGCGGAATATATATCCTTGCGTCTGCCGTAACGATAGTTACTGCGGAGTCAAGCTCAAAGCTGCTGCCGAGTTCAATTTCGCTTGCGGAGGCAAGCTTCATTATAAATGCCTCGCCGGATTTAAAAATATCGAGCTTTTCGCTTGCTATATATACCTTAGCCTTGCGTGACGGCGGCACGTTCATTTCGCTTCGCCTTGTGCGGATGGCTCTTATAGCCTCCATAACAATCTCCATTTTTTCGCTTGCCTCGTCAAAGCGGAGATTTGAGTCGTACTGCGGATACTCCTGAAGCATTATTGTTTCACCGGCATTATCGCCGTGCGGCAGGGTCTGCCATATTTCCTCCGTGATATACGGCATAAACGGATGCAGAAGCTTAAGAGCCCTGTCGAGCACCCAGACGAGAACTTGACGCGCGTTTTGTGCCGAGTCGCCCTGAAGGCGGGCCTTTGCAAGCTCAATATACCAGTCGCAGTAGCAGTCCCATATAAAGTCGTAAATTTTCTGAACGGCAATTCCAAGCTCAAAGCTCTTGATGTTCTCGTTCATCTCGCCGGCAACACGGTTTAGTGTATGCAGTATCCATTTATCCTCGGTTTCAAGCTGCTCCGGCAGACGGCATTCGACGCTGTAGCCGTCGATATTCATATGAACGAATCGGGAGGCGTTCCAAAGCTTGTTTGCGAAATTGCGGCATGCCTCGACCTTTTTATCGCTGAAGCGCATATCGTTTCCGGGCGAGTTGCCTGTTGCAAGCATAAGCCGCAGGGCGTCCGCGCCGTATTCGTCTATTATTTTAAGCGGATCTATGCCGTTGCCGAGCGATTTTGACATTTTTCTGCCCTGCTCGTCACGCACAAGACCGTGGATCAAAACCGTATCGAACGGAGCCTTGCCGGTTTGCTCTATTCCCGAAAACATCATTCTCATTACCCAAAACGGGATTATATCGTAGCCTGTAACGAGGGTGTTTGTCGGATAATAATGCTCAAGCTCAGCTGTTTTTTCGGGCCAGCCGAGAGTTGAGAACGGCCAGAGAGCCGAGCTGAACCAGGTGTCGAGGGTGTCGGGGTCCTGACGGATATTAGAGCTGCCGCATTTTGAGCAATTGTGGGGCGTTTCCTTTGAAACGGTTATATGCGAGCAGTCGTCGCAGTACCATGCCGGTATCCTGTGACCCCACCACAGCTGTCTTGAAATGCACCAATCTCTTATATTGTTAAGCCAATGGAAATATACCTTTTCAAAGCGCTGCGGAACAAAGCGGGTTTCGCCGTTTTCAACCGCCTTTATAGCCGGCCCCGCAAGCGGCTTCATTTTAACGAACCACTGCTTTGACACTCTTGGCTCAACAGTTGTGCCGCAGCGGTAGCAGGTACCTACGTTGTGGGAATAATCCTCGATTTTTACAAGGGCGCCCTGCTTTTCAAGGTCTTTAACTATCGCCTTTCTCGCCTCATATCTGTCCATTCCGGCATACTGCGGATAGTCCTCTGTTATCCTTGCGTCCGGGGTCATAACCGTTATCACGTCGAGATTATGGCGCAAGCCGACCTCAAAATCGTTGGGGTCGTGAGCAGGGGTGATTTTTACAACGCCTGTTCCGAAGTCCGGCTCAACATATGAATCGGCAACGATTGGAATTTCTCTGCCAACAATAGGAAGAATAACGGTTTTGCCGACCAGCGCCTTATATCTTTCGTCGTCGGGGTGAACCGCAACGGCGGTATCGCCAAGCAGCGTTTCGGGACGTGTTGTTGCAAGATAAATATAGCCGCTGCCGTCCGACAACGGATAGCGAAGGTGCCAGAAGTGGCCTGATTGCTCCTCATACTCTACCTCGGCGTCCGAGATTGATGTAAGGCAGTGCGGACACCAGTTTATCATTCGCTCTCCCCTGTATATCAAGCCTTTTTCATATAAAGAGACGAAAACCTCTTTAACCGCACGGCTGCAGCCCTCGTCCATGGTAAAGCGTTCTCTGTCCCAGTCGCATGAGCTTCCAAGCTTTTTAAGCTGCTGTGTTATTCTGCCGCCGTACTGCTCTTTCCACGCCCATGCCCTTTCAAGAAAGCCCTCTCTGCCAAGGTCGTCCTTGCTTAATCCTTCTTTTTTCATTGCCTCAACGATTTTAGCCTCGGTCGCTATAGAAGCGTGGTCGGTGCCGGGCACCCACAGCGTGTCATAGCCCGACATCCTGTGATAGCGGATAAGAATATCCTGAAGCGTGTTGTCAAGGGCGTGACCCATATGAAGCTGTCCCGTTATATTCGGCGGCGGCATTACGATTGTATATGGCTTTTTATTTTTGTCCGGCTCAGCGTGAAAGAATTTTCCGTTAAGCCAAAAGTCATAGATTTTGTCCTCAACCTCTTTTGGACTGTATGCTTTTGCAAGCTCTTTCGCCATTTAATGTCTTCCTTTCCCCAAATAGAATTAAATTTATCGCGCCTATATTATCACATTTAAAAGAGGTTTTGTCAATAAAGGCGGCGGAGAGGAGGCTGAGACAGGCTTGCCTAAGGGAGCTGAAACGGGATATGCTTTGTTATGTAAAATTTACCATATATTATTTTGCGGAAATATGTATTGAGTTTAGGCGGTCTTTGTTGTATAATGTAAAATAGCGTTTTTTATATTAA